>JAEEVO010000183.1 GCA_016290905.1 Lachnospiraceae bacterium
ATTTACCGCATCCGTTAGCACCCGAAAGGACTACTCTTTCGCCTCGCTTTACCTGAAATCTTAAACCTCGGAAAAGCTCTCTTTCCGAATCCGCGTACCTCAGAGACAGATCGCTCGCATTCACCAGAATCTCTTTATGATAGCGAAGAGGCTGTAGCTTAAGGTCGTTCACGCGCTCGATATCCTGCAGTAAGCCCTCTTTCTCTGTGATCTCCCTGTCGATACGCTTCTCCACGGCTTTAACCCTGGCCTGCATCTTCTTGGTTTTTGCACCGATAAAGGATCTCGCGGAGATGCCTCTGTCATGCTCTTTAACGGGATCAAATCCTATCTTGGTGCCTTCGCTTTTTTCAGCCCACCTGCCGGTTCTGTCCGCTGCGCTCTTTAACTTTCCGATCTCTTTGAGATGCTTTTCATTCTCGGACTGCCTAAACGCGTCAGTCTTTTCCTTATTATCCCACCATGTTGAGAAATTGCCAGTCTGAACTTCTATGCTCGCACGGTTCAGTACAAGAACGTGATCGCAGACTCCGTCAAGAAGATCTCTGTCATGCGATACGAGAATAAATCCCTTCTTTGTTGCAAGGTACTCCTTTACTATGTCCCGAGCCGCACCGTCAAGATGATTTGTCGGTTCGTCGATCAGAAGGAACTCGTTCTCATCGGCAAACAAAACAGCCAGCATTACTCTCGTTCGCTCACCGTAGCTTAAGGTCCCAAACGGCCTGTATAAGCATTCGGGGTCCATCTTAAGCTCATTCATCTGTACCATGACCTGCCAGCTTTCGACAGTCGGCTTCCACTCTTCGATGAGTTCCGAAGCGGTTCTCAAGTTGTCCCGTTCGGTAACCCTGTAAGGGAAATAATCAAACCGGGTACTCGTTGTAATGCTTCCCTGATACTCGTATTTTTCCATAAACAGGTTGAGGAGTGTTGTCTTCCCTTTTCCATTTCTCCCGATCAGACCGAGCTTCCAATCAGTATCAATATTAAATGTCACGTCCTTAAGGACGTCATCCGCACTTCCGTCATATGCAAATGTCAGGTTTGTCACCTGTATCTGTGCCATGTTTTACCACCTCCGAAATAAAAAGAAACTGCTTCCGGTGTAGCCGAAAGCAGATTGATCGCACAAATGAAAACCTGATATGCCGAAACGCGCACAGCCCCGGGGCTCCCGGTGGTCTCAAAATGAATACGATAATCCGATTCGGCATACACAAACAGGGCCCCTAAGGCCATAAACTTTTGCTTGCATTCACCAAATCACATTATCTGTTTATCATTCCGATACCCTAACGCCGAAGCGTGCCTTTCTTTTAATTGTTTGATATGATATCACCTTTCCCGACAGAAAACAATCACGAGTTTTCCATTACGAACTCCTTAAACCTCGGCAAAGCGAAATCCATACATCCTCGAGTGTTGCTACTGACAACTCCCTTCTCAACGAGCCTTTTCCTGTACTGGTTGAACATTTGAGGCGAGAAACCGGTTTTTTCTCTGATATCCTCAACCTTGTTACGATCAGTCTAATTCATGCCTCAGGCTATTCCAAGAGAACCATATCCGGATTCGTTTTATAAAAAGAAGCTCTGGAATATTTGCTCTTTATTAAATACCCATTTTCCTCAAGGTTTTCCAATATCTGTTTCCTAAGATATGTAGAGTCACTGATTCCCAAAATTTCAGCTATTTCAGACACTTTATGTGCATTATAATAACAATACGATAATACCTTCTCATCATGCTCAGTGCCATTTGAAATCGGAGCATATGAAAGAACGGGTAATTTTTCATCTACTATGCCTTCTGCATATGTCATATCCGGAAGGACCAATGTAAAATGATCTGATGTCGCATAAATATATGGCTTGTGTCTTTCGTCTGCAGCCGCATATTCCTCGGTTATCTTATCAAATCCGCTTCCGGATGCCTCCATTACATTACATGCCACCAGGATATCTGAAATCAGTACATTCCTCCGTTTAGAAATAATCCCGGATAAATCATATGTCTTTCCGAATTTTTCTCCCCGATAAAAGCCGCCGGGGGATGATATTTCAAGTCTGTCTTTGAACATTTCAACCTGAATCTGTGTTCCATCCAGATAATAATCTCTGTGAGCGACAGCATTTACAATACCCTCAAACAAAGCTCTTTCTGGAAAAGCATCTATGTTTATTCTTCCTTCACTTTGTTTTATCAAAGAGTGATTCATCCTCTGTTTTACAAAACTGAGGACATAATCAATAGTTTTGGGAATATTCCCGTTAAAACGGTTGGATGTTACGATCAAGCCGCTTCCCTTGTTAAAGCCCGGATAAACCGAGCACAACACCCAATGTCATTAAGTT
>JAEEVO010000011.1 GCA_016290905.1 Lachnospiraceae bacterium
TGAAGCGACTAATATTTCTTTTGAGTATAAGGTTTTCTGGACAGGTTCACAGGATTCATTTGAGCTATGTATTGACGGGCTTGTAACCAACATCGAGTATGTAAAGGACCTTCCCGAAGCAGGGACTATAAAGTGGGAGCTTCCGGAAGGGAAAAAGGATATAATAATTTATCTGCCGGCAGATGCTACTATTTACTGACGCTTGATCCTCTCATACAGAAAAGGAATGGGATTATTCATGCAAATCTGATAAGTTTTATAAAGGAAAATAAAAGGTTTAAATAAGACACTCCGATTAGGGCATTCTAAATAGTGGTATTTTATGAAGAATATAAAATATGACCCCGGAGACGATTAGGAGGTATTGTATGAAAAAGAAAATGTTTGCTCTTTTGCTCGTTTTGGCCTTGCTTATTCCTAATATGCGCATTCAGGATGCAGCAGCTGCCTCTATTCAACTGGATGATGAGCTTGTACGAATAAAATCATACAAACTTTTCTCTAATTCCGTTTTTAAAAATATGGATGAGTCCGTGACGGACAAAGTATTTTATGCGGCGATCAAAAATTATATAAAGCCGTATGGTGAAGAATCACAAAAGCGATTTGACCGTGAAGTAAGCTCAAATTTAAATGATGGAAACGTATTGACCTACAGGGATGTGTTTTATTTAACTTTCCTTACGGCATTTGCAACTGATACCAATCATCTGACCCAAAGTTACAATGCCCCTTATTATTATCGATTTGTGGATGATAGATATTGGGAACAGAACAAATGTAACGAGGTTTATAAAGATCAAAAAAATGGATATTATTATTTTTATGAGCCGTGGGGCGAAAAGACCCGTTGTGGAGATCGATTAGATGCATTAAGTGTCTTTTTTGCATTGCTTCAGACTTCACAGGTTTCCGGTGCAACTCTGTATGATATTAAAACTAACCCGGATCTGACAATCATATCATCCAATTGTCCGTTGGATGTGGCAGTCAGGATGCTGGGAAGGCTTTACGAAGCCAGTCAACCGGTTAAATGGAAAGAAAAAGGTGTTTTTAAGGGGGTAACAAAAGAGGCAGAAAATAGAAAAAATGCCATTTTAAAAAGTGAGTCAGACTATCCTTCGGGTAAAAAGACGTATTATGTGTCTACGGATGGAGATGACAATAATGACGGACTATCAGAGACAACACCGTGGAAAAGCCTTGAATATGCATCGTGGAATGCGGAAAAGGGAAGTGTTGTTCTTTTAAAAAGAGGAGATTGTTGGTGGGGAGAATCTCTTGCCTGCCAGTCTGACATTACATATTCAGCTTACGGAACCGGTCCTAAACCGATTATATGTGAAGATACCGAGGATGCGAACGATCCTGAAAAATGGGTGCTGTGCGATGATTTTAGCATAGACGGTAAAAAGATTTGGAGGTACTCGAAGGAACTCTATGATGTTGGCGGAATAATTTTCGATGACGGTAAATCATATGCTGTCAGAAAATTCGGATGGTGGAGGGATTCAAAGTGGGTAGATATCGATGATGTATCCAAGAAACTGACTCCATCCTATGCTTTGACGGAAGATCTTACCTTTATAAGCCTGCCCGATCTTGCAGGACTTGATTATCCAATCCTCTATAACGACAAAGAGTTCAGAACGGGTCCGCTTTATTTGCGCTGTGACAAAGGAAATCCGGCAACGATTTACAAAGAAATACATTTTGAACAAGACTGCCCGGATACACATCCGATTCTTTGCTTTGAAAATACAACCGTTGACAATATATGTGTTAAATACTTTGGTATGGCGGGAATCACTACGGGTCCTTCAGGTGATGAAGTCGGGGGTATGAGCACAAGAAACATAACTGTTTCAAATTGCGAGGTTGCATTCGGAGGAAACGTGTGTCTGAATTTTCTTTCTTCCGAGCCTGATAAATTTGCATATACTACAGGTGATGGCATCTATGGGATATGTAATGGGGCAACAATAAAAGACAACTATATTCACGATGTTGACTGTATTGCTATACGATCTGAAAATTTTGGTGATATCGATCGCAATATTGACAGCCCTATGCTTGTGGAAGGTAACTTATGTGAGAGAAACGGCGCGGGGATATGGTTGGAATCCTTAAGTGGGGATATCACGTATAAGAAGATTACAATATGTGATAACATAGTCATGGACAACGGTTACGGCTGGGTACATGGTGGTGGTTGTGGTTTTGTTGGTATTGCAACGGATATTTTGTTAGAGGAGAAATGCAAGGAATTAGTTATAAAAGATAATGTCGTTTATAACACTCCTTATGCAGTATATGATGTTGCCGGTAAAAATCATAAGGAAAGTGGAAACAGATTCTATATCGGATCGTATTCCGGTAATACTGTTATAAAGAACGGACTGATATATTCGATTGATCGCAATGATAAAACCGCTACGGTCATTGGATTGTCAAAAATCGGCGTATCTAAAGTAATCATTCCGAAGAAGATTAAGAACGGTAAGATGACATACACTGTTACCGGTATTGCACCGTATGCGTTTTATGATGAAAACGAGCTTAAGACTATAACTATAAAGTCAACAAAACTTACCGGTATTGGAGCATGTTCATTCAAAGGCCTTTCATGTGGTGTAAAAATATATATGCCTAATAGTTGTAAAAATAAATACTCTAAATTGCTTAGCAATGCCGGATACATATATTAAGGAGCACATAATGAATCATGTTAAAGTAAGAATTATATGTATATTACTGATTCTGTCAACACTAATTCTGACAGCATGTTCCGGTTCTGATAAAGGCAGCGTATACTGGCTGAATTTTAAGCCAGAGTCGGATGAGGTGCTTCACGATGTGGCAAAGCTTTATAAGGAAAAAACCGGCGTTGAGGTAAAAATCGTTACAGCGGCTTCGGGTACATATGGACAGCTTCTCAACTCTGAACTGGATAAATCTCACCCACCGACAATCATAGTCCTCGGTAACAACGGAAGTGTTGCGAAATGGGCCGATTGCTGTATAGACCTTAGAGGTACGGCTATAGAAAAGGAGCTAAGTACTGACAGCTACAATTTCTATGACAGTGAGGGCAGACTGGTGTCCATAGGGTACTGCTATGAATGTTACGGTATAATAGTCAATAAAGACCTGATAGAAAAATCGGGGCATTCGATGGATGAACTGATCAACTTTGAAGGATTAAAAAGAGTGGCGGAGGATATCCATTCAAGAGCTTCACAGCTGGGGTTTGACGCTTTTACGTCCTCTGATATGGATGGCTCTTCGTCCTGGCGTTTTACGGGTCATATGGCAAACCTCGAGTACTTTTACGAGGAAAGAGATGCAGGAGGCTGGTCTGAATGCCCGAAGTCTCTGAAGGGCACATATATGGAGAATTTCAGGAACTTATATGACCTGTGTATAAACAACAGTACGGTAAAGCCGGAGACTCTCGCTACCGGCGGACATGACGCCGAAAATGAGTTTAAGACCGGTAAAGCTGCATTCTTCATAAACGGCTCATGGGAATATGACGCAATATCCGCCGATGTTCCTTCGGCTACCATGATCCCTTACTACTGTGGAGTAGAAGGAGAGGAAAAAGCGGGGCTTAACTGCGGTACCGAAAACTGCTGGGCCATCCCTTCGCTTTGTTCGGAAGCAGACATTCAGGCTACCATGGACTTTCTGGTTTGGTGCGTTACCGATGAAGAAGCGTCAAGGATGCTGGTTGACACCTTCGGCGTCATGCCTTACAAAAAGGCAGCAAAGTCCCGGAACGGTTTCCTGGCAGCGTCCGATAAATATATAGAAGATGGCTGCTATGTTATGGACTGGGCCACAAACTATCAGCCAAATGTAGATGATTACCGTGCCGGACTCGTATCCGCATTAAACGAGTATAATGCGGACAGGAGCGATGCAAACTGGGAAAAAGTAGAGAGAGCCTTTGTCGATGGCTGGGCTTCGAATTATAAGGCGGCAAACGAATGAAGAACAAAAAAGATCTGACAATATATCAAAAATCGATACGTAAATGGGGCTGGCTTTTCTTGGGACCCATAATGATAGCTTTTGCCATAGGCTTTTTATGGCCGTTTATACACGGTCTGTACCTGGCTTTTTGTGATTTCCGTCTGGTATCGGAAGCAAAGTTTACCGGCCTGGCTAACTTCGGGAAAGCATTGTCGGATGAAGGCTTTCTGCATTCATTTGTGTTTTCTGCGATATTTACCGTTGTCAGCATGATACTTATAAATGTGCTTTCGTTTGCCGTTGCATATTATCTGGCAAAAGAGATAAAAGGCACAAAGGTATTCAGGACGGTGTTTTTCATGCCGAACCTCATAGGCGGGATTGTACTCGGATATCTGTGGTCCATGATATTTGACGGCTTTCTGTCGATGTTCGAGACATCCGTGCTTATGGATAGTAAATTTGGCTTCTGGGGAATGATCATCATGGTATGCTGGCAGCAGATAGGATACATGATGATCATCTATATAGCGGGATTCAAAACCATAGATGAGTCTATGCTGGAGGCAGCTAACATAGATGGGGCAAATGGCAGGCAGACCTTGTTCAAGGTCATGATCCCCAATATGCTTCCTGCCATATCCATATGTTTGTTTTTGTCCATAGCAAACGGGTTTAAGCTCTTTGACCAGAACCTGGCGCTTACTGCCGGAATGCCTATCACGACCGCTGCTGACGGAACAATGATAAAAGGTACGGAGATGATGGCGCTGAATATTTATAACACATTTTACGGACAGAGCAGCTTCGGACATGGTGTGGCACAAGCCAAAGCCGTAATCTTCTTTGTGATCGTAGCAGCTATTGGGATCATCCAGCTGATGGTCACAGGAAGGAGGAAAAATGAAAACAAAGCATAGAGCGGTTATCACAGTACTGACTGTTGTCAGTCTCGTGTATGTTTTGCCGGTTGTTGCTGTGGCTATAAATTCTTTTAAGAAAAACACATTTGTAAAATCCGAAACATTTGCACTCCCGGATGCCGAGTCATTTGTCGGTGTGGATAATTTTGTAAAAGGAATGACGTTCGGAAACTATCCTTTTGCAAAAAGTGTTTTGTACAGCATCTTTATCACCGTTGCGTCAACCGCCTTGATACTTCTTTTTGCATCGATGGCGGCGTGGTTCATAGTGAGAGTCAACAACCTGATATCGAAAATATTTTATTACTTATGTGTATTTTCCATGGTTGTACCATTCCAGATGATAATGTATACACTGGCACGGACTGCCGATAAGCTGAGCCTTAATACACCGTTCACAATACCTGTCATATATCTCGGTGTGGGTGCCGGTATGGCCGTGTTCATGTTTTCGGGATTTGTCAAGGCTATCCCGATAGAGATAGAAGAAGCTGCTTCGATAGACGGGTGCGGACCGGTTAAAACATTTTTTAAGATAGTGATACCCCTGATGACGCCCACATTAATATCGGTCGGCATACTTGAGATCATGTGGATATGGAATGATTACCTGCTTCCTATGCTCGTTCTTGACATCACAAAGTACAGGACGATCCCCATCCACATCCAGTATCTTAAAGGAAGCTACGGAACCGTTGATCTGGGCGCAACTATGGCATTGATACTCTTGAGCATCATTCCTGTAATAATATTCTACGTATCGTGCCAGAAGCACATAGTGGACGGAATCGCCGCCGGAGCCGTGAAAGGGTGACATTGGAGAGGAAATAAAATGCTTAATCGTGAAGATATGATGGAACTTACGAGGCGTATGAATCTGGACAGGAACTGTTTCTTCAGAATTGCCGGAAGCTACAGGGATAAAGAAGGGTGTGAGGACGGCAGCTTCAATACTTCGTTCTTAAAACTTGACCGTAAGGATAAAGTGAAAAACCTTGAGATAGCAAAGGCTGTGGTGTTTGCCGACACGAATGAAGAATTGAAGGAGTACCCGATTACCGGAAAAGATCCCCGGATGGCGGAACTGCGTAGTATGCTTGAAGCATTGAGGGAATGCGGGCTGAAGAATGATGCCTTGCTTGATGTACTCTATGATGTCTTGAGCGAACGATATGTAAAGACCTTCAAACCGGATAATGATTTCGGAATATTCGTGTACTATGGTTCCTACGATATTAAGCTGAAAGGAACCGATAAATCATATATGGAGGATTCTGAGGAAGTATACAGTTTTCTGATATGCGCCATTTGTCCGGTTTATGAGGACTACGATCCGGGCTTCCCGGAATGTGGTTTCCTGTACCCGTCTTTTAAGGACAGAAGTATCGATTTTGAGCATATCGCGGTTATGGGTAATGCCGGGATCATAAAGGATTTTTAGAGACGGATAGATCAGAACAGGGCACCGGATGTCTTTCAATATCCGATGCCCTATTTTACTGTCTCACTAAACATTATTAAAAAATTAACCTCTTTTCTTTTAGAATATCTATATAAATATCTATATTCAATGCGGCTGATCGCAACTTTGAAAAAGATTCCCGGATAAATATCATCAGTTTCAGATGTGACAATGGGGACGGTTCTTTTTGTCACATTTTTTTATTTTGTCACCTTTTTTAAAACAGGTGTTTTTTTAAAGCAAATTTTCCATATATGGTGAAAAAACTTAAAAATCCCTCACCTCTTAGCGTAGCGGAGGTGGGGGATTTCTTCGATTCAGGCGTAGTGCAACCGCTCAGACTGACCTGGATCGGATCAGAAAATATTTATAAAAAAATCCGGAAAATATTAAAAAAAAACTTGACAAATGTATCGCACTGCGATATTATATACATCGAAGTACGATATATCGCAGTGAAATATAACAAAACAGAAGATATCCCCCACCTCTTAGCGTAGCGAAGGTGGGGGGGGGATCTTCGTTTCAGGCGGGGGTCAAGCCCCGACTGAAATGAGATGCGGAGCATCGTTTTGTTACCGAGGAAACGCTGAAGTCGTTTTCGAGGTGACTTTAACGAGGAAACGCTGAAGTCGTTTTCAAAGTGACATTGACAGGAGGATAAAATGGATGCGCATATAAAGAAAGTTTATGTCCCTATGACAGAAACGGGTTTCTATATTTTGCTGTGCCTTAAAGAACCTAATCACGGATACGGAATAGTCCAGATGGTCAAAGAGATGACAGAAGGGGATATTGTTCTTGCACCGGGAACTATGTACGGAAGCCTGTCAAAGATGGAAAAAGACGGGCTGATCAGATTTGTACGTGAAGAGGAGAAAAGAAAGATCTATTCGATCACGGAGCTGGGAAGTGAAGTCTTAAATCTGGAAATGAAAAGGATAGAACGGCTATATAGGAACATGAAGGAGATGAGATGATGGGAAACGGTAAGACAGTTTTTAAATTTTTTACGATTCCTCAGTATCGGCAGGAAGAGGATTATCTGAGCGCCATGAATGAAAAGGGGTGGCGTTTTACGGGTGTGACATTTCCCGGCTTTTATCACTTTGAGAAAAGCGAACCTGAACAGGCTGCCTACAGACTGGATTATAACCGGGAAGGGATCAGGGACAAGGATGAATATGTCCAGATGTTTACTGATTGCGGCTGGGAATATATATGTGATTTCGTAGGATACAGCTATTTCCGAAAACAAGGAGCTGTGGGAGAAGAAAGAGAAGAAATCTTCTGTGATGATGCTTCAAGACTTGATATGATGAAGCGTGTTTTCAGAGGAAAAATCATCCCGCTGATCATACTTTTTGTATCGGTGATAATCCCACAGATGTTTATGAATACTGTAGGAAATTCGGTAGGAATTAAAGGCTGGGGTATCGTCCGGGATATTTTGTCGTTCACTTTTCTTGGACTTGCGATCCTGTATCTCGTGATATTTTCTGTAACGGCAGTACAGTTCTATAAATACGAAAAACTGGTGTCGGGAGACAGTTCTGGAATTCGATTAAAATATGTGAGTGTCTTTGCACTTATCGGTGTGATGATCGCAGGAATCGGACTGTTCTTCTGGCTGTCATACAGATCGTCTTATGAGGTCACGGAAAATGCTGCCGGTTATGTTGTGAAGATAGAAAAGCTGAACACCTCTATAGTTAAAGAATACGATCTGAAAAAGGGAGATGCCGTAAGGTTTCATATTGCTGAGTTTGAGCGGGGACATCTTTATTTAAGTGTTACGGAAATCGGAAAAGAACCGGTATTTTACAGCGATTCTTGTAATTTCGGATATTATACGTACGAGATACAAAATGACGGTCGTTTCAGGATCGAAATATCCGGGAAAAAGGCAACGGGAATAGTAGAAGTAACTATAGAATGAACGGATCATTTTTTATCAGAAAAATAGGGCACCGGATGTCTTTCAATATCCGATGCCCTATTTTACTGTCTCACTAAACATTTTTAAAAAATTAACCTCTTTTCTTTTAGGATATCTATATAAAAATCTATAATCAACGCGGCTGTTCCGCTACTTTGAAAAAGATTCCCGGATAAATATCATCCGTTTCAGAACCGACTCCCGTGCCGGTTACCTGTAAAAAACTACGTTCCCATTGGAATACACCTCCGTTTATTTATTTTACCGATCAAAACTTAAGTTCCCATTGGTCCGTACCTCATTTCTTTAAAAGTCTTTTTGAATTAAGTTATTGTGTCCTTTGGACCGTACCTCGTTTCTTTAAGATTTGGTTTTGAAATTAAGCTTATGTCTCCTTTGGACCGTACCTCGTTTCTTTAAAATTTGGTTTTGAAATTAAGCTTATGTCTCCTTTGGACCGTACCTCATTTCTTTAAGATTTGTTTTTTGAAGTTAAGCTACTGTTTCCTTTGGACTGTACCTCATTTCTTTAAGATTCTTTTTTTTGATTTAAGCTACTGTTTCCTTTGGACCGTACCTCGTTTCTTTAAGATTTTCAGCCGGATAAAAACTTAAGTTTTCATTGGACCGTACCTCTCTTTCATAAATTTGCCGTTATTGGTAAACTCATCAAATTTGCAAAAAGGAAATTATATGTTAATTGTCCTTGCTTTTTGTTTATGTCTGAATTATACACCATAAAAATAATAATGTCAAGCAGAAAATTATAAAAAATCTATAAATTATTTGAAAAAGATTTTTTAATTGTTTTTGTTGTATGACAATTATAAATTATTCAATCAAAAAACAAAAAAGTAGTTGTTGACCTATGGGGATTTTTTGTGTATTATAATAATGTAGTGTTTAACAGAGCATATGAGACAGAACCTTTTTGCGGAGGAAACATGAGCGATAAAAAGGATACGACAATTGACGAGCTGCGCGAGGCATACGAGGCTGACAAGGAGCGGAGAAACGTCCGGGAGGACGAGCTTCAGGCAGCCAAGGACTACCTTGGTGTTCTCCTTAAGGAAATAGAAGAAAAAAACAAAGAGCTTGAAGCAAAAAAGGCGGAGTCTGCCGGACTTGCGGATGCTTTGAGAAAAAGTGAGAATGAAAAAGAGGTTGAGGTCAAGGCTACAAAAGAGGCTAGGGAGTCGGGACGATATAAGAGCATATGGATCGGCATATCGATAATAGAGTTCCTTACGATACTTGCCTTGCTTGTTTCATTTTTCATTGTTTGCGGGAAACTAAAAGCTGATGCCGAGAAAAAGCAGGAGAACATAGACGATGTCATTTCTTCTTATAAGGAAGGGCAGATCGTGACTGACGAAAAGGTGAGGGGCTTCAAGAATCCTGAACTTGACGGTACTTACGATAAGATAAGAGCGGATTACGAACTGTTGCTGGAAGCATTGAGGACTGGAAATCTTGACCTGCTGCCGAAGGAGGATGAAAAGGTTGTTGAAGAGCCCCTTACGGCAAAGATAACGGATGACCTTGCGGGCTTCGCGGAGGGCATTCTCTTAAGGGACGGGTTTACCTACAGATCTGAGAAAATAGACGGACTGGAATACCTTGTATTTTTAAAGGATGATCTGAAGGTCTGCTATAAAAACGAGTATTTCCTTGATGACAGGCAGTATAAGTATTCCATGATAGTTCAAAAAGGCGACAAGAGGATATACGAGCACATCAACTATGATTTCAGCAAGAATCCTTCGCTTTTATGCCCGATGATAGTCAAGCTAAACGGAAGTGAGATGGTGCTCATTACCGACTATGCCGGATACGGGAGCATGCCGGAACTTTTCAGGATGTTTGATGTAAGAGATCTTACCGAGTATAACGGCGACGATATGCACGGCAGGATAAACAAGCTTATAAACACGTCCTTCTCTGAGGATCCTTCGGGACTTGCCGAAGCGCCGTTCGTTTTAAACCTTTCGACTACAAAGGCTTCTTATAAGTACGGATTCAACGAGACGGGCTTTAATGAAATAGGTTACAGCGGAAATGAAGCTACGGAAAACGAGCTTATCGATATCGTGAGCGAATTCAGGCTTGAGTTTTCAGAGGAAGGTATCTCCTGGCTTACGGAGGTTAAGATCGGAAGCGGATATTACCTGGGTGAGCTTAGAGGTGAGCTGACACTTGGTTACGGAACCGTGCTGATCAATAATGCCAAGTTCGGTGCATTCGTTCCTTATAATGTTGAGGATCCCGAGCTTCTGGGTATCATTATCCCGGCCGAGTCGGTACCCGAGAACTATCTGACGATAGGCGGACGACAGTCTGAAACATATTATGTTGCAGTGAACGAAAACATTACAAAGAGCACCTACGACGTGACGAAGCTCGATGTGACGGATCGGGACAACTGGGTATATTATGATGAGAACGGAAAGCAGGTATCCATACGTGGTATTGATGTTTCCAGATATCAGGAAGAGATTGACTGGAAGCAGGTGGCAAAAGCCGGAGTGAAATTTGCCATGATCCGTGCGGGCTTCAGAGGCATAAACGAAGGAACTTTGGAAACCGATCCTTATTTTGAGGCAAACATGAAGGGAGCGGCCGAAGCAGGCATTCAGATAGGAGTATACTTCTTCTCACAGGCGGTAAATAAAACCGAAGCGGTAGAGGAAGCCGACTATGTCGCAAATCTTCTGACCGGCTATGAGATAAGTTATCCCGTTGTCTTCGATACGGAGCGTTATGCAAAAGAAGCAAGGGCAAACGACTTAAGCGTTAAGGACAGGACTGATATATGCATAGCTTTCTGTGACAGGATAACCGAGCTGGGATATACACCGATGATCTATGCGAACACCAAATATATGGTTATGGGACTTGATCTTGAAAGGCTGGAAAAATACGATAAGTGGTTTGCATGCTATACAAATCATATAACCATGCCGTATGACTTTAAGATGCTTCAGTACTCCGATACCGGTGTGGTACCCGGCATAAAGGGAAATGTCGACCTGGACATCTCGTTTGTGGATTACTCAAAGAACGTCGTGAAAAAGGCAGAGGGCTGATGCCGGGGTTCTAAAGTATATGAAAGGTTACGGATATCATGGAATTATATGTTCATATTCCGTTCTGCGTAAAAAAATGCAATTATTGTGATTTCTTATCTTTTGCAGGATATGGCTGTGATGCGGATGAAACGCATCGCAGCCTTTCACGTGCTTATACGGAAGTTTTATGCGAAAGCTTGAGGAAAACAGAAGATAAGCTGTCGGAAAAGGCAAGGCAGAGTGCAGGGCCGGTTATCGACACGGTTTTCATCGGAGGCGGGACGCCGTCTTCACTTGATCCGGATATCATGGAACCGCTCTTAAAAAGTATACGCGGTATCCTTAGACTGAACCCTTCGGAGGTAAGCCCTGAGTTTACCGTTGAATGTAATCCCGGTACGCTGACAAAGGAAAAACTTCTTCTTTACAGGAAATACGGGATAAACAGGCTGAGCATCGGGCTTCAGGCAGCCGATAACAGGCTCTTGAAAAAACTGGGCAGGATACATACCTTTGAGGAGTTTCAAGAAAACTTCGGGATTGCAAGGAAGCTCGGCTTTAACAATATAAATATCGATCTCATCTCGGCGGTCCCCGGACAAACGCTTGGGGATTGGAGGGATACCCTGGAAAAGACCGCTGAACTGAAGCCGGAGCACATATCGGCCTATAGCCTTATACTTGAAGAAGGTACGCCGCTGTATGATATGTATATGAAGGATCCGGGGAGTCTCAGGCTTCCCGATGAGGATACGGAGAGAAGCATGTATCACGAAACAGAGAGGCTGCTTGAAGGATACGGCTATAAAAGATATGAGATATCTAACTATGCGCAAGCAGGGTTTGAATGCCGGCACAATACCGGATACTGGACCGGTGAAGAATATATCGGTCTCGGACTCGGGGCAAGCTCTTATCTTTCGGAGGACAGTCTTGAAATCTTTGATATAGATCCTTCATTATATATAGATAAGAAAGAAACCTGTCGTTTACAAAAAATGTTCCGGATAAAGAATACTACCGATCTTAGTGAGTATATCCAAAGAGGAAAGGATAGGGACAGCTCAGGACATATAATAGAAGAAGTTCTCGATGATGCGGCGCAGATTTCCGAGTTCTGCATTCTTAGGCTCAGGCTGTGTAGAGGTTTTGACCGTGAGGATTTCAGGAAGAGATTCGGGACCGACGTTCACGGGGTATTCGGAGAAAAGCTGGAAAAGCTAAAGGCCGCAGAGCTGCTCTCGGAGGCGAAAGGCAGGATATGTCTCACGCCTAAAGGATTCGATCTTGCCAACACTGTTTTTTGCGAATTTATGTAGTTTAAACCCTGTCTTAAAAAAAGATGGGGTTTTTTTTAAAAAAAGTGTTGACAAAGGAAACAAATGGTGTTATCTTATAGCAAGAGAGTGTTAGCACTCTATTTTGACGAGTGCTAACAAAACCAAAAAACCGAGTCTTGAGGGAGAAGGGTATGGAGCTTGATGACAGAAAACTGAAAATTCTTCAGGCGATTATAAAGAATTACCTGGAGACCGGAGAGCCGGTTGGTTCCAGGACGATTTCAAAATATACGGATCTTAACCTAAGCTCTGCTACGATAAGAAATGAAATGGCGGACCTTGAGGAGCTTGGATACATTGTACAGCCGCATACTTCCGCGGGACGTATTCCTACCGATAAAGGCTACAGGCTTTATGTGGATACGATGATGCAGGAAAAAGTAGATGAGGTCAACACCATGCGTGACGATCTTCTCGAGAAGGCTGACAGAATGGAGAACCTGCTTCAGCAAGTGGCTAAGATGCTTGCGGCAAACACAAACTACGCTACCATGGTTACCACTCCGAAGTACAGGAGCCGTAAGATCAAGTTTCTTCAGCTTACCGATGTTGACGAGTATCAGGTACTTGCGGTCATAGTTCTTGAAGGCAATATCGTAAAGAACAGAATGTTAAAATCCGACGTCGCATTGGTAAAAGAAGATGTGCTGAAGTTAAACCTTGCGCTTAACACCTTCCTTCAGGGGCTTGATATCGAAGAGATAAACATAGGTCTCATACAGAAGCTGAAAAGTCAGGTCGGAGCATATCAGGAACTTGTTTCGGAGATACTTGATGCAATAGCTACGGCAATCCAGGAAGAAGGCGACATCAGGGTATATACGAGCGGTGCGACAAATATTCTCAAGTATCCGGAACTCAGCGATATGAACAAGGCGAGGGACATCCTTTCAACCCTGGAAAACAAGGAAGAACTTACACAGTTCGTTGACAATCAGGATCTGGACATCAGGTCGGATGAGAAGAGGGGCATTCAGGTATATATAGGAGACGAGAACAAGGTTGATTCCATGAAGGATTGTTCGGTTGTAACGGCTACCTATGAGATAGAAGAGGGTATATACGGAAAGGTCGGCATCATCGGACCGAAACGTATGGACTATGAAAGAGTTGTAGGAACCCTTCAGAATATGATGGGCCAGCTTGATGACATATTTAAAAACAAGAAGTCATAGCAGCGGATATGTGAGACCGGAAACAGTATCATAAACCCGAAAGATAATGAAAGGCTGTGAACATATATGAAAAAGAAGAAAAAGCACGATGGTGCAAAAAAGGAGAACGGAATGGCTGATTTAAGGGAAAGGCTTTTAAAGGAATCCGTGGAAGCCACCAAAAAGAAAGCCGAAGCGGAAGCTGCAAAGGCAGAGGAGAAAAAGGCCGGCAAGGCAGCTGAAGAACCGGAGAAAAAGGAAACGGATCCGGATAAGCCTGAGAACGTTTCGGAAGAAACCGAAAACACAGAGGCCGAGAGCAGTGAAACAGAGGCTGTTGAAGGCGAGGTTGTAGAGGAAGAAAAAACCGAAGGCTCTGAGAAAAAGGATAAGAAAGATGAGAAGATAGCCGAGCTGAACGACAGGCTGATCAGAAATCTTGCAGAGTTTGACAATTTCAGGAAACGATCCGAAAAAGAAAAATCTCAGATGTTCGAGATAGGAGCCAAGAGCATCATAGAGAAGATACTTCCGGCGATTGACAGCTTTGAGCTCGGTATAGCCGGCATGAGTGAAGAGGACAGAGCCTCCGGCGTAGGTCAGGGTATGGAAAAGATCTACAAACAGCTCATGACAATCTTGGAAGGCGTCGGGGTAAAACAGATAGAGGCGCTCGGTAAGGAATTTGATCCGAACTTCCACAATGCGGTAATGCATGAGGAGAATGAGGAGTTTGGTGAGAATACGGTTTCACAGGAGTTACAGAAAGGTTATATGTACAACGATACGGTGATAAGACACAGCATGGTTAAGGTAGCCAATTAGTGTTGCAGTAAACACCTTATCAGTGAGCGGAAGCTGACAGTTTCATCTTGATAAGGAAGCATGATCCGCAGAAATAAACAAAAAAGAGTAAATTCACGGTATCCTAAGCGAAAGCGAGGGATCTAAAAAGGAGGATAAAATTATGAGCAAGATTATTGGTATCGATTTAGGAACTACAAATTCATGTGTAGCAGTTATGGAAGGTGGAAAGCCCACTGTTATTACAAATACCGAAGGACAGAGAACGACTCCTTCCGTAGTAGGTTTCGCAAAGAACGGAGAGAGACTTGTAGGTGATGCGGCAAAGCGTCAGGCAGTTACAAATTCAGACAAGACGGTTTCTTCAATCAAGCGTCATATGGGTACCGATTTCAAGGTTACCATTGATGACAAGAAGTATTCACCCCAGGAAATTTCAGCTATGATCCTTCAGAAATTAAAGAAGGATGCTGAGAATTATCTTGGTGAGACCGTAACGGATGCGGTTATCACAGTTCCCGCATATTTCAACGATGCACAGCGTCAGGCAACCAAGGATGCAGGTAAGATCGCAGGTCTTGATGTAAAGCGTATCATCAACGAGCCTACGGCAGCAGCACTCGCATACGGACTTGACAACGAGAAAGAGCAGAAGATCATGGTATACGACCTTGGCGGCGGTACATTCGATGTATCTGTTATCGAGATCGGTGACGGCGTTATCGAGGTTCTTGCTACAGCCGGTGACAACAGGCTCGGCGGTGATGACTTTGATGAGAGAATTACCAGATATATGATCGATGAGTTCAAGAAGCAGGAGGGCGTTGACCTCGGTGCTGACAAGATGGCACTTCAGAGATTAAAAGAAGCGGCAGAGAAGGCAAAGAAGGAGCTTTCATCAGCTACTACCACAAACATCAACCTTCCTTTCATTACGGCAACAGCAGAAGGTCCCAAGCACTTTGATATGAACTTAACACGTGCTAAGTTTGAAGAGCTTGTATCAGACCTTATTGAGAGAACGGTTATCCCCGTACAGAACGCACTTCGTGATGCAGGCATCAAACCCAGCGATCTTTCAAAGGTACTCCTTGTAGGCGGATCTACCCGTGTTCCCGCTGTTCAGGAGAAGGTACGTCAGCTTACCGGACATGAGCCTTCAAAGACACTTAACCCCGATGAGTGCGTAGCTATCGGTGCTTCCATCCAGGGTGGTAAGCTTGCCGGCGATGCAGGTGCAGGTGATATCCAGCTTCTGGATGTAACTCCTCTTACACTTGCTATCGAGACCTTGGGCGGCATCGCAACACCTATCATCAAGAGAAATACAACCATCCCTACCCGTGGCAGCCAGGTATTCTCAACAGCAGAGGATAACCAGAGCGCGGTTGATATCCGTGTTACCCAGGGTGAGAGACAGTTCGCTAAGGATAATAAGTTACTCGGACAGTTTAGATTAGACGGTATCCTTCCCGCAAGACGTGGCGTTCCTCAGATCGAGGTTACCTTCGATATCGATGCAAACGGTATCGTAAACGTATCGGCTAAGGATAAGGGTACAGGCAAGGAGCAGCATATCACCATTACTTCCGGTACTACCATGAGCGAGTCCGATATCGAGCGTGCGGTTAAGGAAGCAGCAGAGTATGAGGCTCAGGACAAGAAACGTAAGGATGCGGTTGATACAAGGAACGAGGCTGATTCTATAGTATTCCAGACCGAGAAGGCTTTAGCTGATGTAGGAGATCAGATTTCCGATTCCGATAAATCACAGGTTCAGGCTGATATCGAGCGCTTAAAGGAACTTCTTAACAAGACAAATCCCGAGGTTATGTCCGACGGTGAGGTAGATGACATCAAGGCAGCCAAGGAGAAGCTGATGACCGATTCACAGAACCTCTTCCAGAAGGTTTATGAGAAGGCTCAGGCACAGGGCGGTCCTCAGGGCGGACCTGATATGGGCGGCTTCAACCCCAACCAGGGCGGCTTCGATCCCAACCAGGGTGGCTTCAATCCTAATCAGGGCGGCTTCAATCCCAACCAGGGCGGCGACGGCAGTGATTATGTAGACGCCGACTTCAAAGAAGTCTGATGAGCTTGGATAAGCTTAGAAATTTCTAAGCACCGGAAACATTAGGCAGTATTGAAATACCAATATATTAAAAATCCCTTAAAAATACGGATTTTCAGTTGATTGATTTAAAGGATATTGTTATAATAGGGGGCGTGCGGCAGGAAACTGCCCCGCCCTAGTTATAATTTAAAGAAGGATTACAGATATGGCAGACAAGAGAGATTATTACGAGGTGCTTGGTGTATCCAGGGATGCAGGTGCCGATGAGATAAAAAAGGCATACAGACAGCTCGGCAAGAAATATCATCCGGATGTAAACCCGGGGGACAAGGAAGCCGAAGAGAAGTTCAAGGAAGTCGGAGAAGCTTATGCGGTTTTAAGTGATCCAGATAAGCGCCGCCAGTACGACCAGTATGGACATGCAGCCTTTGAAAACGGCGGTTCGGGCGGAATGGACTTTAGTTCAATGGACTTTTCAAGCATGTTCGGAGATCTTTTCGGCGGCCTTGGAGGCATTTTCGGAGATCTTTTCGGTGGCGGAAGGTCGAGTGGCGGTATCCAGCGCGGGAATAACACAAGAGTAAGAGTCCGCATCAGCTTTGATGAAGCCATGAAAGGTGTGGACAAGGAAATAGATGTAACGTTGAAAGAGCAGTGTGAGACCTGTAAGGGTACCGGAGCAAAGCCGGGTTCAAAGGTTGACACCTGTTCACAGTGCGGAGGAAAAGGTCAGGTTGCATATACACGCCAGTCACTTTTCGGCATGACACAGAGCATTCAGGCATGTCCTCAGTGCCGCGGCGCCGGAAAGATAATCAAGGATAAGTGCAGTGCGTGTCTTGGCAACGGTTATATTTCGAGAAAGAAAAAGCTTTCGGTATCGATACCTGCAGGTATTGATTCGGGTCAGTGCATAAGACTTGCGGGAAAGGGTGAGCCGGGTACTAACGGCGGCGGCTACGGCGACCTTCTGGTGGAGGTGGATGTCGGAGATCATCCCGTATTCCAGCGTGAAGGAATGAATATCTATTCCAACGCGTATATGAGCTTTGCACAGGCAGCTCTCGGAGGAGATGTGAGGATCCCCACCATTGACGGGGATGTACTTTACGAGGTAAAACCCGGAACGCAGACAGATACCAGGATAAGGCTGCGCGGCAAGGGAGTTCCTTCGGTAAGAGACAAGTCCTACAGGGGCGATCATTATGTAAACCTTGTCGTACAGGTTCCCACAAAGCTCAACTCGGAGCAGAAGGAGCTTCTCAAGAAATTTGACGAGGCATATTCCGGAAAGAAACCTGAGGACGGCACAGAAAAGAAAAAGAAGGGCTTTTTCGGTAAATGAAAAGATTTGTAATAGGGATACTGGCACATGTTGATGCCGGAAAGACGACTCTTTCCGATACTATCCTATATTTAAGCAAGAGCATACGAAGACCGGGAAGGGTTGATAAAAAGGACTCCTTCCTGGATAGTTATGCGCTTGAAAGAGAACGTGGCATTACCATATTTTCAAAACAGGCTGTTTTTGAATATGGTGATGCCTCTTTTACTTTGCTTGATACACCGGGGCATGTGGATTTTTCACCCGAGATGGAGAGAACACTTGCGGCACTTGACGCCGCAGTTCTTGTGATCAGCGGACCCGAGGGCATACAGGCTCATACAAGAACTCTCTGGAAGCTTCTTAAAAGCTACGACATCCCTGTTTTTATATTTATAAACAAGATGGACAGGGATGTGGCAAACAGGGATGACCTGAAGAAAGAGCTTAAGGAAGGGCTTTCGGGCGTGTGTGTGGATGTCGGCGCCCTGTTTGACGACGGGAGCAGAAGGACCGAAAAAACAGAATGTATGGAAGAAATATCCCTTTGTGATGAAAGTGCTCTTGAGGAATACTTTGAAACAGGAGAAATAGGCACTGAGACCTTAAGCTTTTTGGTTACTGAGAGAAAGCTGTTCCCGGTCATATTCGGTTCCGCTCTTAAGCAGGAGGGAGTGCTCTCTCTGCTTAAAGCCATGACCGAGCTGCTTCCCGAGATAGAATACGGGGAGGATTTCGCAGCAAGGATATATAAGATAGGCAGGGACAATAAGGATAACAGGGTAACCTTCATGAAGATAACCGGCGGTCTTTTAAGGACAAGGGACAGGATCGGATACAGCATAAAGGAAGAAGCTTTTAACGAAAAGATAAATGAGATAAGGATTTACAACGGTGACGGCTTTACAAACGTGGACTCGGCGGAAGCGGGGATGGTTGTAGGCGTGACCGGACTTACCTCAGTTCTTTCGGGCGGAGTACTGGGAGCAGAGGATGAGCTTCCGGAAAAACAGCTTATGCCGGTACTGACATACAGGGTTGCAAATGCCGATATGTCCAGGCTCAGGACGCTTCTGCCGAAATTCAGGGAGCTTGAGGACGAAGAGCCCCAGCTGCATGTCCTTTGGAATGACGAGCTGAAAGAGCTTCAGATCAGGATCATGGGAGAGATACAGCTGGAGATATTGAAGGAGAGATTTAGGGAACGCTTTAAAGAAGATGTTGATTTTGACAGGGGCAGCATCATATACAGGGAAACTGTGACAGGGCCGGTGCTCGGCATAGGACATTATGAGCCGTTGAGACATTACGCCGAGGTTCAGCTTGTGATAGAACCGGGCGAGAAGGGCAGCGGCATAGTTTTCAAATCGGAAGTGTCCACTGATGAGCTGGACCTTAACTGGCAGAGACTGATCATGACGCATGTTTACGAAAAGGAGCATCGTGGATGTCTTATAGGAGCGCCGGTGGACGATATATGCATAACCCTTGTCGGAGGGAGGGCACATCTGAAGCATACTGAGGGCGGCGATTTCAGGCAGGCATCCTACAGAGCGGTCAGACAGGGTCTGATGCGTGCCGTGAGTCTTGGAAAATGCAGGCTGCTTGAGCCTTATTATGATTTTGTGCTTGAGATACCCAAGGAGACCGTCGGAAGGGCTTTAAATGACATTGACAGGAAATCGGGAAGGATAAAGGAGCATTTTGAGTCGGCAGAAACCGGGATGACCGTGCTTTCGGGAACCGCGCCCGTGGCGGAGCTGATGGGCTATACCGCCGAGGTAACTGCCTATACAAAGGGACTCGGCTCGCTTTATTACAGCTTTTCGGGCTTTGATTCCTGTCACAATGAGGAAGAGGTCATAAAAAACGCGGGATACGATCCGGAGACCGATAAATATAATCCCTCCTATTCCGTATTCTGTGCGCACGGAGCGGGCTTCCCCGTCCCGTGGGATGAGGTTGACGATTATAAGCATATCGCACTTAAGCTGACCTTGGACGAACATAACGGGAAACTTTGGCAGACCGAGAATATGAGCGAAAAAGATACACCGGCTGTAAGAAATGAAGGAAGCTTCGGTACGGATCCGGTCATTTCGCGTGAGGAAATAGACGCTATCCTCGGAAAGGCTCATTACGCAAACAGAAAAGAAGGCTACAAGAACCCTTTCAGGAAAAAACGTTCATATGTTGCAGATATTGCTCAGGTAAATACAAAAAAGATCAAGGCTGAGCCGGATATGCCGAAATACCTGCTGGTTGACGGCTATAACATCATCTTTACATGGCCGGAACTTAGGGAAATGGCTGATATAAATATGGATGCCGCACGGGAGCAGCTGAACGACATACTCTGTAACTACAGGGCGATGCATGACAGTGAGATAATCGTGGTATATGACGCCTACAGGGTAAAGGGGCATCAGGTGGAGTACACTGCGTATAACAACATAAACATTGTCTTTACAAAGGAAGCGGAGACAGCGGACCGGTTTATAGAGCGGTTTGCCCACGATAATGTTTCGAGATACAGGGTTACGGTAGCGACAAGCGACGGCCTTGAACAGATAATAATCAGAGGACAGGGGGCGGCCCTCCTTACCGCGATGGATTTCTATGATGAGATAAAAAGAACCGGCAACAGAATCTCGGAACGTCTGGCTTCACCGGAAAACAGTAAAAAAATCACATCGTCTTTAGCAATAATTGGGCATATAAAAGACACAATTGAATAGCGTAGAGAAAATGTTTGTGATAGTATATTAACGTTGCGGGCTGTATATACGGCTCAGGCAACGGATTTCTGATGGTTTTAAAAGGTAAAAACGGAGAATAAGATGATTAGAAACAGTTCTGGTAAGTTAATAAAATTCGCCTCGGTTCTCTGCGCAACGGCGCTGGTCTTCGGAGGCTGCGGCCTGTTCGCTGAGGAGGAAGAAGCGAAGAGCATTGCGATCGTTCGGGAAAATATGGAGGATGAATACGATATTATCCATTGTGAGAAGCACGATATAAAGAAGACTGCCGTTATTTCCTGCTCGTATAAGCAGCTGATGGAGGAAAACCTTTCTTTCCCCGTCGGTGATAAAAGCGTTGCGTTTGTTTATGTAAATGAGGGAGACGAGGTTAAGGCCGGCGATCTTGTGGCAAAGCTTGATGTCGGACAGCTTGAAACAGATAACATAAACATGCGTGAACAGGTGGAGAGAAACGAGTTCCTTATAAAACAGGTTGACGAAAAGATCGAATATTATGAGAAAAAGATCGAGTCTCCCGGTATAAGCCTTTCAACAAAGGAAAGTTATCTTTCAAAGCTGCAGAGCCTTCGTGAAAAGAGAAGAAGCTACAGTGACGAGAATGAGTTTAACCTTATAAAGATATCGGCTAACGAGCAGCAGATATCAAACGGATGTCTGTATGCCGGGATGGATGGGAATATTTCATATATAAAGGATAATCTTGTCGGAAGCAATGTGAATGCCGGTGAAAAGGTAATCACGGTATTGAGCGCGGGCGCAACGGGATTCCAGGCTCAGGACAGAGGAATACAGAGTTATGTAAATGTCGGAGATATCATGGTGGTTGAATGTCCGGTACTTAACCAGTCGTTTGACGTAAAGCTTACATCGGCAGATCCCGATAACGGCAAGATGGTTTTTGAGCTTTTAGAGCCCGATTTTTCTATTACCGTAGGAACCAGAGGAAAGATAACGGTGGTACAGGGTGAGGCAAACGGAGCGTTTTCACTGCCCAACACCTGTGTGTTTGAGACTGATGAATTTTCTTACACTTACATCCTTAATGCCGATGGCGTCAGGGAGATGAGAAAAGTTGAGGTAGGACTCAAGGGCGATGATTTTGTTGAAATAACGGGCGGTATCACAGAAGCGGATTCCGTTATTCTTCGAAGAAGCTGATCTGGAGGTATTATGGGTAAAAGGTTTTTGACATTTCTGCTGCTCGCCGTATTTACGGCAGGGTTAACATCATGCAGTGAGAAAAAGACTGAAGTTGCAAACGAAATAGAATTACTTGAACCGATGAATGCCAAGCTTGAAACAGCTTATGTAACAAGGTCGGAAATAAGCCAGATAGAGCTTCATAACGGTGCGGTCATTCCTTCCGTTGAAGAGTTTTCATTTAAAGAAAACGGATATCTTTACGGAGTGTTCGTAAATCCGGGTGAGAAGGTTTACAAGGGCGATGTCCTTGCGGGTATCGTCGGTCCCAACCATGATGCGATCCTCTCCCTCGAGGATGATATAAAGGACATTGAGGATTCAAGGGAAAAGACCTACGAGAGCTACGATACGGAGCTTAAGATAGCTAAGCTCAGCGGTGGCGACACTTCGGAGAAAGAACTTGATATCAGGCAGAAAAAAGAACTGTTCGAGTTTGAGCTTGCACAGAAAAAGAAAAGGCTTGAAGAGCTTAAGAACAACGATATCGGATATATTTACATTACGGCACCCTATGATGCCGTAGTCGCAGCAGTTTCGTCCGCCGGAGCAAACAGTTACATTTCCAAGGGAACTGCCGTAGTTGCTCTTGAAGACGGCGGAGACCCGATGATCACATGCGATTATATTTCCGAGGTAAATTATAACAAGAGCTACTCCTGTTATGCGGACGTGCGCGGTCAGAGACTTGAGCTTGAGTATATCCCGTATACAAAGAACGAGCTAAAGGTTGTTGTAAATAACGGCTCGACACCCGTATCAAGGTTCAGGATAAAGAACGTTGAGGACAAACTGCTCTATGTCGGCGATTATGCCGCTGTAATCGAAATAAAAAGCTTCAAGGGAGACGTGCTTGTCATTCCGCAGAACGCGGTTTACTCCGATTCCACGGGATCGTTTGTTTACGAGATAAAGGACGGCGAAAGAATAAGACGTCATGTACTCCTCGGCTTAAAAGACAATGCTAATGTTGAAATAGTCGAAGGAATAGAGGAAGGGGCGTGCGTATATGTTAAGAGTTAAAACTTCTTTGATAAAAAAGACAGTCTGCGCTCTTATGGTCATGCTGTTATGCGTCCCGATGGTCGTTTCGGGACATGCCGCAGACGATGATGTGCTGTACTTCGGTGCGCTGGAGGAATCAATCGCACAGAATGTAAAAACTACGACAGCAGAGAAAGGCATTTTCTTTACTTCCGGACTTGTTCAGGGAAGTCTTGAATTCCTAAGTAACCAGTGGGTTTTCAGCGATATATCGGAAGGAACCGTGACCTTCCAGAATTTCGTCGTAAACCAGGGAGATGTTGTAAAAAAAGGCGATCCGGTAGTAGAAGTGAAGGTTGCCGTTGATGAGGTCGAGAAGGAAGAGGTTGAGCTCAACCTGTCAGCAGCAAAACGGAATCTTGAAGAATATGTTGCGGATACAAAACTGCTTCTCGATCAGTACAAAGCGGCTTCGGAGACGGGAAGCGAAGCCGACAGACAGCTGGCGGCTCTTTCTTATACAAAACTCCTTAAGACGTTCAACAGCGAAGTTGAGAACAGAGAAGCAAGAATAGATGAGTATACTTTAAGGCTTGATGAGATAGAAGACCTTGAAAACACGAAGTATATAAATGCTACAACCGACGGTATCGTAGGATATCTTGCAAGATTACGTAAGGGTGAGGTCATAACGGGCTGGTCTTTCCTGTGTGTCATCAACGATCCTGAAAAGGTAAGGGTTGTAGTGGAAGGCGGCTCGGATACCCTTCGTTACAATATGCCGGTAAAGATCATCCAGAGGACGGGAAATAGGAACGTGGAGCTTACCGGGCGTGTGCTTACCATGAAGAGCACGGCGTCATCGGTCAATCTGATAGCAAGGAATGATATCATAGAGATATACGGTGATAAATCAAAACTGATGCCCGGCAGTCAGGTAACCATCAAGTTTGACAAGACATATGTTGAAGATGCCGTTATGGTTAAGAAGAGCGCCATAAAGACGGATAAAAAGGGAAGCTATGTCAATGTATTCGTAAACGGCTTTTCAACCAAGAGATACGTTATCATCGGCGGTTCCGATGCCGACAGGAGCTGGATAGTTTCAGGTGTTAACGAAGGCGATATCGTTATTCTCGAATAAAAGGGGATTGTTATGTTTCATTTAATGCTTCAAAAGATTTTGCATAAAAAATGGATGGTTGCCAGTCTTCTCATAGGCAATATCCTGCTGATCGCCATTGCGGTCAGTCATCCGATGTACCAGGAAGCATCCAAGAAGAAGATGCTTACGGATGAGTTTACAAACTATATGCATGATAATAACGCCTATCCGATGCTGATAGACATTAAAGGCCTTACGAGAAAGTTCGACGGAAGAGAAGACACGAAGCGTATAAGAGAGTTCGCAAACAGCGTGGCCTCACAGTTCGGCATATCGGAGACCGAAAAGATATGTGTGAAGGATCTGGTTTCATCATCCGCAACGCCCACGACACTGTATAACAGGGCAAGCAGCGAGATAAAGCTGATAGTGGGCTGTATATCCGATTTTGAGAACCATACAAGCATAGTATCGGGCAGGATGTACTCGAATACTATTACGGAAGACGGATATATTGAGGCGGTAATAAGCCAGAGCGCGATGATAGAGTATAACCTTCTTGTTGGTGCGGAGCTTGATTTTAAGAGCCTGAAATTCGCCGAGAAGGATATGGTCAAGATAAGGATCGTAGGTGTTTATACCAATTCGGAAGACAACGACAATTACTGGGTGGAATCACCTTCTTATTACAAGGATTATCTTATGATCGACAGCGGTCTGTTCGATCAGGGCTTTGTCGCAAATGATACCAAGAAGTATAATGTAAATGAACATTGGTATACACTTCTCGATTACACCGAGCTTGTTCCCGAACAGATAGACAATATCATAGCCATCACGGAAAAAGCTGTGGAAGAGAATAATAACGTATACTGTACGATGGAGACACCGGCGTATATAGATCTCTTAAAGGATTATGCCATAAAAGAAAAGCAGATCATGGTTACGCTTTCCATCCTTCAGGTTCCCGTGATCGTTCTGTTGTGTGCATTCCTGTTCATGATCTCAAGGCAGATGCTTGAAATGGAGGAAAACGAGATAGCGATCCTGAAATCAAGAGGAGCCGGTCGTCTTCAGATAATCTGGCTGTATTTCCTGCAGTCAATGTTCCTGAGTGTGATAAGCGTGTTCGCGGGGCTTCCGCTCGGAAAGCTGATATGTAAGATACTCGGAGCGTCCAGTGCATTCCTGGAGTTTAGCGCAAAGAGAAGCCTTGCGGTAGAGTATACGGGTGAGGTATTTAAATACTGTATAATTGCGGTTTTCGTGTCAATGTTCATGACGCTGCTTCCGGTACTCAGCAAATCAACTTCATCGATTGTGTCGGTTAAGAGAAGAAGGTCAAGAAAGGTTAAGCCTCTGTGGCAGAAACTCTTCCTTGATGTTGTGATACTTGGCGTTGCCGTATACGGTTATTATTCCTTCAACTCACGTAAGGATGAACTTCTGATGACCGTGCTTAGCGGTGAATCGCTCGATCCGCTGATATTCTTAAGTTCATCGCTGTTCATACTTGGTGCGGGACTTGTTTCGCTGAGAATACATTCACTTCTGATTTTCCTTCTCTTCAAACTCGGGAAACGCGCATGGAGACCGGCAAGCTATACATCATTCCTGCAGCTGATCCGTTCGAGCAGCAAACAGGCATTCATCATGGTATTCCTTGTTCTTACCGTTGCATTCGGTATGTTCAATACCACAGTCGCAAGGACGATACTTGCAAATGCCGAAAAGAACAGCGACTACAACATAGGTGCGGATGTTGTATTAAAGGAAGTCTGGAAGAACAATGCGGCATACGCAAACACTCCCGAAGCGGCAGCCAGTGACGCCAAGTTTGAGATTTCGTATACAGAGCCCGACAGCGGAAGATTCAACGATATAAACGGCATGGTATCAATGGCCAAGGTATTCAGATCGGAAACAACCACGATCAAGACGGGTAAGGATGAAAAGCAGGCAACCCTGCTTGGTATAAATACCAAGACCTTCGGTGAAACGACAAAGCTTGACAGAAGTCTTTTAAAGTATGATTACAGGGAATACCTGAATGTTATGTCAAAGAATTCGGATGCGGTACTGGTATCCATGAATTTCAGGGATAAATACGGTATAAAGCTTGGAGATCAGATAACCTATAATGTTACTGATGACATAATAAGCGGTTCCGGTACGGGGATTGTTTACGGATTCTTCGAGTATTGGCCCGGATATCAGAAGACAAAGGTTGTCATAGGCGCCGACGGTTCAACTTCAAGAGAAGAGCAGTATATGGTTGTTGCACATCTTTCTGCAATCCAGGAAAAGGTCGGAGTACTGCCTTATGAGCTCTGGTTTAATATGGGCGGAAATACA
The DNA here is from genome assembly GCA_016290905.1 of Lachnospiraceae bacterium. GTDB lineage: Bacteria > Bacillota > Clostridia > Lachnospirales > Lachnospiraceae > RUG11977. Next base: position 26,473 of record JAEEVO010000011.1, read on the forward strand.
GAAGGCGTTTACAGCTTTGTAAAAGATAACGAGATACAGCTTACGGAATTCATTGATGCTACGGAAAAGAGAGAAGCAATAAGCAGGGAGGCATTATTCCAGGGAACCAACGGTATCCTTACAATGAGCTTCATAACCATACTGCTTATCTGCGGCATCGGATATCTTATCTATTGGACGCTTTCAATCAGATCGAGAGAACTTCTGTTCGGTATATTCAGGGCTATGGGTATGGGAAAGAACGAAGTGATCCATATGCTTGTAAACGAACAGGTATTTACCGGCGTGGTGGCAATTGTCTTCGGACTGGTAATCGGGTGGATTTCATCAAGGATGTTCGTACCGATCATACAGATTGCATATTCGGCTAATGACAGGTCTCTTCCGCTTGAACTCATAACGAGGGATTCGGATATGGCAAGGCTGCTTATCATAATAGGCATAGTATTTGTGGCATGCCTTGCGGTACTCATCAGACAGGTATACAGCATGAAGATCTCACAGGCATTGAAGCTTGGTGAAGATTGATAAAGAATATGATAAAACATGTGATTATCATACGGTTTTCTTCGGAGTGAAAATATGCAGAAATATATAATCAAAACAGAAAATGTTGACAGGAACTTCCCAATAGCCGGACGTGAGCCGGTCAAGGTCTTAAAGCAGGTTTCTGTGGAAATACCGGAAAGGAGCCTCACAATCTTAAGAGGCCCCTCGGGTTCCGGAAAAACAACTCTCATGAACATCATCGGCGCGCTTGATACCCCTACGGCGGGCAAGGTTTTTTTTGACGGCAGTGAGATATCTTCGATGTCGGATGCAGCCAAGGAGAAATTAAGGCGAAAGAATGTCGGATTTGTATTCCAGTCGGTTTCGCTTATACCGATCATGACGGTATATGAGAATGTGGAATTCAGCCTGAGGCTTTCCAATTACAAGGGCGACAAGAAACAGAGAGTTAATCAGTGTCTTAAGATGGTCGGACTTCAGAACCGTGCCGGACATATGCCGCAGGAGCTTTCCGGCGGTGAGCAGCAGCGTGTGGCCATCGCACGTGCGATAGCGCATAAACCCAGAGTGGTATTTGCCGATGAGCCTACAGCCGAACTTGACAGCCAGACCGCTATCACGGTTGTAAACATATTTAAGAAGCTGGTTGCCGAAGAAGGCGTAACGATAGTAATGACAACACACGACACCGGACTTATGGATGCGGGGGATACTGTTTATACCATAGAGGACGGCTGTGTTGCAAACTGCGTGGTTAACAGGGAAATAGTCTGATCACGGTATGGAGGATAGGATGGGAAAGCCCAATAACAAAAATAAAAAGAACAATACGGAAAAACAGGAAAAGCTTACCGGAGATGAGCTTAAGGAAAAGCTAAAGGAGTCTGAAGGAGCCGGGACCGACGCTGAAAAGACAGATGATTCCGCGGAAAGCATGTCGGCGATCACATCTGACATGGCAAATGAAGCTACCGATGACGACCTTGTATCGGGAGAGAATTCTCCCATGGTACTGGCCGAAAACCTGGTTAAAATCTATAAGACTCTCGAACTTGAAGTCCTGGCACTTCAAGGCCTTGACTTAAGGGTAGAGAGAGGAGAGCTTACGGCAATAATCGGTAACAGCGGATCCGGTAAATCCACGTTCCTTAACATGCTGGGCGGACTTGATGAACCAAGCGCCGGAAAGCTGTTTGTTGACGGTAAGAATCTTTTCAAGCTGTCGCAGAGTGAGAAAGTCATATACAAGAGGAATACAGTCGGCTTCGTATGGCAGAACAACGGAAGAAACCTGCTTCCTTTTATGAATGCAATGGAAAACATAATGGTACCCATGCATCTGACAAGCGAGAAGCATAAAAAGGAAAGAGCTCTCGAACTCCTTGATCTTGTAGGAATGTCCCACAGAAAATACAGCAGGATGAACCAGCTTTCCGGTGGTGAACAGCAGAGAATAGCCATAGCGATAGCACTTGCAAACAAACCTAAGCTGCTTCTTGCGGATGAGCCTACCGGTTCGGTTGACAGAAAGACGGCGGATTACATATTCGATCTTTTCAGGCGTCTGAACAAGGAATACGGTCAGACAATAATCATAGTTACCCATGATGTCGAGCTTTCAAAGAAGGTTGCAAGAGTTGTGGCGATCAGGGACGGCAAGATAAGCAGTGAACGTATACTTAAGGAACACTACGCAAATCTCGGTACCGGAGAGATCAACTGGATGGAAGAGGATACACAGGATGAGTTCACTATCGTGGACAGGGCCGGACGTATCCAGATACCCAAAAAGATGCTCGATTCGCTTGAACTTAAGGATAATAAGATCAAGGTAACTTACGAAGAACCTGTGATAAAGCTTGAGAACCCTTCAAAAAACACGGTTTCAAAAGAAAAATAAAAAATATTTGACAATTTCGTTTTATGTGGTATAATAGCCTATGTGTGATTTTTGAACGAAAGGTTATTATTCTATTTTCGTAAGGAGGTGTGGACAATGGGAGCTATTTGCCCGAAAAACAGAACTTCTAAGGCAAGAAGAGACAGCCGTCGTGCCAATTGGAAAATGACTGCTCCGAATCTTGTAAAGTGCTCAAAGTGCGGTGCGCTGATGATGCCTCACAGAGTATGCAAGGCTTGTGGATCATATAACAAGAAGGAGATCATCTCTCAGGAAGCATAAGAGGATACTAAAAGCATATGCCGGGTATTGCCCGGCACTTTTGCTATTAGACCATGCACCTATAGTGGAATGGATACCACGCAAGCTTCCGAAGCTTGTACTATGGGTTCGAATCCCATTAGGTGCGGAAATAGTTACTATCCACGGCTAATCCGATAACGAGTACAAATCTCAAGCTTGCTTGAAGATTTGTACTTGTTTGGATTAAGCCATGGAGGCTGGACAAAACACACGAATAAACGAAAGCAGCGTCAGCTGCGACTCACGGCGAAGCCGGGAGGTTTATGAGTGCGTTTTGCCCTGCCGTGGATAGTAACGTATAGGAAAAACAGAAATGCAAGATGCAAACTTGTTTGTAATCTTGCATTTCTGTTTTTTTGCGGGGAGGTTGGATAAAACACACGAGCAGTCAAAGCAGCGTCAGCTGCGGCTTACGGCGAAGCCGGAAGGACTGTGAGTGCGGATTATCCAACGGCGAATAGCGACGTAGTTACGCAACATGGAGGTTGGCCCTCCCCTCTTTTTTTGTTCTTGCGCACTTCCCCTAATTGTGGTACAATATGATGATAAGGTCGAAAGTATAAAAGCCTTTTAAGCTTGCTTAAAAAGGCTTTTGAGACTTGCAATCCGTTATCATCATAAAAAAATTCACACAGGAGAGCCATATGAGACTACTGCAATTGGCGGAGACCGCTGCGTCGGATTCCCTTCCGAAACCGATAATTGTAACAATATCATTAAGTGTTATTGCCGTTCTTTTACTGGCGCTTTTTGTATATAAGATGTGGCGTGACCAGGAAAGATCGGCCGAGATAGCAAGGGAAGTACAGCATATCACAAATGAGATAGGAGCAGGTATCGTTGACTTCATTGCCGGCGGAGACGGCTACATTACATACGCAAGTAAGGGCTTCTATTCTCTGATAGGCTTTACACGGGAGGAGCTTAAAGAAAAGTATGACAACTGCTTCTTTAACCTTCTTGAAGAAAGCTATGCGGAAAAATTGAAAAATGCCGAGATCGGTACTGATTTTCAGCTGAAGGACGAGACGAAGGTAAAGACAAAGTGGGGAAATAAGTGGATGCTCATTTCCGGAAACGCCGTTCAGAGAAAGAAAATCTATACCATATCAGTTGTTCTGGTGGACATCACGAATGAAAAGCTGCTGAACGAACAGATAGTCCTTCAGGAAGAACGATACAGGCTTGTAACCGAGCTTTCAAACGACGTTATCCTTGATTATATCATAGAAGACGATGTTCTGTGTCTTTCCGACAACTATAACAGCTTCTATTCGGGAAACAATATAATAACCGAATTCCTGTCAAACGGCGAGATAAATGCTCCGTTTGTCGCACCTGAAGACATTGAGAAGTTTTCAGAGCTGTTCAGAATCCTTATATTAAAGGGAGAAAACGTAGACGAGCAGCTCAGGATCAGCAATAAAAGCGGAAATTTTGTATGGTGCAGGATGATAGCAATGCCCGTAAGGGATAAAAACGGTGAAGTAAAAGAAGTCATCGGAAAGATAATCAACATCGATCTGCATAAGAAAGAACTTGCACGTCTTGAAACCAAGGCGATGCGAGATCCTCTTACCGGAGCATATAACAAGGAATATACCAAGGTATTCATTGAAAAATATATGGAAGAGAACCCTGACAAGAACGGTATGCTGTTTGTTGTGGATATAGACAAGTTCAAGGACATCAATGATAATTACGGACATATCGCCGGAGATAACATCATCATAGAGGTTGTAAGGGCGATTACCAAGTCTTTCCGTTCGAGTGACATTGTCGGACGTATCGGTGGTGACGAGTTTGTCGTATTCGCATGTAATGTCCAGAGACAGGAGGACCAGATCAAACAGGCACAGAAACTTCAGGCGGTATTGCGTCAGCCCGTTGAGTTTAACGGTAAGATGATAAACAAATCCGCAAGTATCGGCGTAGCCTTGTTCCCCGATCACGGACAGTCTTACGAAAAGCTTGTGGAATGTGCCGATAAGGCTCTCTACGCCGTAAAGGGAAGCGGAAGGGATGCCTTCATAATGTATAATGAGTCTTTTGAAAGAGTTAAGTCATCTTAAAGGCAGACAGACTTTCGGGAAAAAACAAATGTTTGATAAGACGGTATATTTTGATAATGCGGCAACCACAAAGACGGATCCGAGGGTTATGGAAGCGATGCTTCCGTACTTTGGCGAGCTTTTCGGGAACGCTTCCGGGAAGTATTCCATAGGGTTTGCAGCGAGAAAAGCGGTTGAGGATGCGAGAAAAAAGGCAGCCGGACTGATAAACGCCGAGCCTGACGAGATAATTTTTACCTCGGGCGGTACCGAAAGCAACAACATGGTGCTGGGATACGGCAGATGGAAAACGATCATAACCTCCAAAACGGAGCATGAGTCTGTGCTGAACCCTGTTAAGGCATGTATTAAAAACGGAACCGCGGTAAGAATTGCAGAGCCGGATGAAAAAGGGTCTATCATACCGGATTCGCTGTTATTAAACGGCGAGGCAATCGAAAGGCGGGAATTAACAAGAGCGGCCGACACTTTAAATGATTCCCCGGGGCTGGTCTCTGTCATGTATGTAAATAACGAGACCGGGACTATGCAGGATATTGAGGCTCTTGCAGCTTTAGCGCACGAGAGGGGATTTCTTTTCCATACCGACGCGGTTCAGGCTGTCGGACACGAAAAAATGGATGTAAAAAAGATGGGCATAGACCTTCTGAGTGCTTCGGGACACAAGTTTTACGGACCTAAGGGCATAGGCTTCCTGTATATCAGGAGGGGGCTAAAGCTCTCTCCCCTGCTTTTGGGCGGCGGTCAGGAACGGAACTTAAGATCTGGAACAGAAAACGTTCCGGCTATTGTGGGACTTGGAGAAGCCTGCAGGATAGCGGGAGAGGAAGCTGCAGAAAACAGAGAGAGAGAAAGGGACATAGGAAGATTTCTGCTTGACAGGCTTATGAACATACCGGGAGCAACACATAACGGTACGGGTGAGAGGATACTTAACCTGTCATTTAAGGGCATAAACGGGCAGTCGCTGGCAATCAGGCTTGATATTGAGGGCATATGCGTATCCACCGGTTCGGCCTGCAGCAGCGGAAAAGACGAGCGTTCCCATGTTCTTACCGCGATGGGACTTACACCGGAAGCCGCGGACGCATCGGTGAGGCTCAGCATCGGGCACTATAACACCATGGAGGAAGCGGAATACGCGGCAGGCAGGATCGAAGCGCTTGTCAGGGAGCTTAGGGAGCTCGGAGGGGCAGTATACTGAATGCACTTTCGGTAAATGCTTAATGAAATTTTAAGATAATTTTAGGGGAAAAATGGTATGATAGAATACGATGTTCATCTGCACTCGGATTACTCGACCGACTCTGAAGAGAAAATGGAAAATACGGTTGAGAAGGCGGTAAGCCTCGGACTTAAAGGATTGTGCTTTACCGATCATATGGACCTTTATTTCCCGCAGGAATGCGCAAAGAAATCGGGCGGAGATTTTACATTTGATCCCGATGCGTATTTTGACGAACTTGAATATCTTAAAAGCAAATACAGGAACAGGATAGAAATCCTCTTCGGCATTGAAACGGGACTGAGGAACGAATCCGAACTGAAGGATAAATGTATTGATGAATATCGAAGGATGATAGGGGACTATCCCTTTGATTTTGTGATAGGCTCCACGCATTGTCTGGAAAATATTGACCCTTACTGGGAGGAGTACTGGTATGGACGAACGGCAGAAGAAGGTCTTGACAGATATTTTGACGCGATTGATCAAAACTGTAATGATTATGATTTTTTTGATTCCCTGGGCCATCTTGACTACCTTGTGCGTTATGTCTCGAAAGACGCGGCGATAAGAAGCTTTAAGGAAAGATTTAAAGACCTGCCGGAAGAAAGTTCGGGATTTGACTGGGAAGAACAGAGGGTTTACGGCAGAAGGCTGTACAGACCTTCGGATTTTAAGGAAATAACCGAACAGATATTGAAAAGGATAATTGACCGTGGGACAGCCCTTGAGATAAATACTGCGGGACTGAAATACGGTCTTGGCTTTGCGCATCCTCATGAAGAGATACTTAAGCTGTACAAAGAACTCGGCGGAGAGCTTCTGACCGTGGGCTCTGATGCACACATGGCAGAACATCTGGCATATGATTTCAGGGATATTCCGGGATATCTTAAAAACCTTGGCTTTAAGTATTATTTTGTATATAAGCGTAGAAAGCCGGAGGGATATCTGTTATAACGGGGACTACAGGAAAAAGAAATGGCATTTGACGGAATAGTAATAGCAAATATAGTAAAAGACCTTAAGGAAAAGCTTGTCGGCGGGAGGATCTTAAAGATCCAGCAGCCTGAAAAGGACGAGCTTATAATAACGATAAAAAACTACGATCAGTACAGGCTTTTCATTTCAGCGGACGCAAGCCTGCCGCTCATTTATTTGAGCTCGGGCAAGAAGGAGGCGCCGTTAAGCGCTCCCAATTTCTGCATGCTCTTGAGAAAATACATAGGCACCGCAAGGGTTGTAGATATATATCAGCCAAGGTTTGAGAGGGTTGTGGTATTTGAGCTTGAGCATCTTGATGAAATGGGAGATGTCTGCAGAAAGAAGCTTGTTGTTGAGATAATGGGCAAGCACAGCAATATCATATTCTGTGAGGATATGAAAACGGACGAAACGGCCGGTGAAGAATCGGAAGACTTAAGTAACGGCGGCATAGGTTCATGGTGCATAATAGACAGTATAAAACATGTATCGGCTGCCGTAAGCTCCGTAAGGGAGGTACTGCCGGGCAGGAAATATTTCATACCCGGGCAGGAAGGAAAGACCGATCCCACTAAGATCGGCGAAAAGGAATTTATCTCGAAGATAAAAGGTTATCCTGGGGCTCTTTCAAAAGCAGTATATATGACCCTTACCGGATTCAGTCCCGTAATGGCAAATGAGCTTTTACACAGAGCCGGGTTTGCGCCCGATATGAATGCCGCAGAGCTTACTACCGATATGGCGGTACATCTTTACAGGCGTTTCAGGGACTTTATGGAAGGAATAGAGAACGGAGAGTTCTCACCCTGCATAGTATATACGGCGGACGGCGGAGAAAACGATGCATCAAAAGGAGCTCCGGTGGAATTTGCAGCCGTTGAGCTAACGTTGTATTCGGGAACGGCTGATAAAAAAACGGTATTTTATGACAGCATAAGCGAGGTGCTTGAAACCTATTATGCCGGTAAGAACGCGGCAACTCGGATAAAGCAGAAATCGGTCGATTTAAGAAAGCTGGTAGCAAACGCCATTGAGAGGACCGTCAAGAAATACGAGATACAGAAGAAACAGCTCCTTGATACCGAGAAAAGGGAAAAGTACAAGCTTTACGGCGAGCTTCTCACCACCTACGGGTACGGTTTGGAAACGGGAGCAAAATCGGCAGAGCTGGATAATTACTATGACGGAAGCAGGATCACGGTACCTCTCGATCCCGATATTTCACCGCTTGATAATGCCAAAAAGTATTACGAGAAATATTCAAAACTTAAGAGGACTTATGAGGCGGTCACGGTGCAGATAAAGCAGACCGAAGAGGAGCTTGAACATCTTGAGTCCGTAAATGTCGCGCTTAACATGGCGTCATGTGATGACGATCTCGATATAATAAAGAGTGAGATGGTCGAGTGCGGTTACATAAAAGGGCATTTCGGAAGAAAGACGAATGCTTTTGGAAAGGGCAAAGCCGTAAATCCCAGGAAAAATGCCGGAAGCCGCGAAAAGTCAAAACCTCTGCATTACGTAACCGAGGACGGATTCCACATATATGTCGGAAAGAACAATTATCAGAATGACGAGCTTACCTTTAAGCTGGCTAACGGCGGCGACTGGTGGTTCCATGCAAAGAAGAGTGCAGGAAGCCATGTGATAGTAAAGACCGAAGGGAAAGAACTTCCCGACAGGGTTTACGAACAGGCGGCAGCTTTGGCGGCATATTATTCAAAGGCTGCGGCAGGTACGAAGACGGATGTTGATTACCTGCAGCGCAGGGACGTAAAAAAGCCGAATGGCGCAAAGCCGGGATTCGTGGTTTATTATACAAATTATTCCATGACCGTGACACCGGGTCTGGAGGGACTTAAACAGGTGGAATAGATTTAGATAATCGGAGACAAGATAATGATAGACAAGCTTGAAAAGAAATTCGGAAAGTTCGCGATACGGGGATTGATGAAGTATGTAATAATCCTTTATGTGGCAGGGTTCATCATGAATATGATAAATCCGTACCTTTACTACGAATGGCTGATGCTTGACGTGGACAAGCTGCTTAAAGGACAGGTATGGCGTCTTATAACATTCATCATCCAGCCTGTTAATACGAATAATATTTTCAGTGTATTCCTTTCACTCTATATCAGCTTTTTGTTCGGAAGCATGCTGGAAGGGATCTGGGGATCCTTCAGGTTCAATCTGTACTATTTTTCCGGAATACTGTTCAACGCTCTTGCGGTAATAGTGATCTATATCGTAACAAGGATTGCATTCGGAGTCGGGCTCAATTTCCCCGTAGAACTGACCTATCTGAATGATACCCTTTTCCTGGCGTTTGCGGTTACATTTCCCGATACCAGATTCGGTTTTAACAGAGGAAACGGCATCAGTATGTTTACCGTGGTTTACCTGATGGCTGTAACGGTAAATGTTTTTCAGGCATTTCAGTCAAGTACGTATGACGGTATGATCACTCTTGCGATAAACCTTGTATGGATCTTCGTATTATGTATGGGACCTAAGGGAAAGCATTTGGCGCTGGCATTTCTTGTGATCATGGGCATAGAACTGGTACAGGCATTTTTCAGCGGTGGAATTGTGTCGAGCGACGGAGTCTTTTATATCATTACAGGGTGGCATTACGGTGTCATTGTATTGATAGCCATGTTCTTCGCGCTGCTCAACTTCCTGATACTTTTCATTTCCTTGAAAAAGAAGGGTATCGGTTACAAGAATCCTTACAGAAAGCAGTTTATGGAAAGTATTAAAAGAGCCAACGCAGCACGTCAGAGCGGTGAGCCTGAAAGACATGGCAGGACAAACGGAAAGATCATTGTGCTCAGGCCGCAGAATACGGAAGCACGGCATAAATGTGCAATATGCGGAAGAACGGAAAAGGATGACGATTCGCTGGAGTTCAGATTCTGCAGCAAATGTAACGGAAACTATGAATATTGCAGCGATCATCTGTATACACATACCCATGTTGAATGAGCTTTAAAGCTTTTCTTTGCGGAGGCTTAATATGTTTGTAAAGGACTTAAAACTGATCTTCAGCGACAGGAAGATGCTGATCCTTCTTGCACTGCTTGTTATCATAAGTGTTGCGGGAGTCATCTTCTGTATAAAGGAAACAAGAGGGCCGGCTGTCAGGTTCGGTATAGCCGATGAGGATCAGACGGAAGATTCCTATCTTCTTGTCATATATTTCGACGAAAACGAGGGTTTTAACGAGTACTTCAAGGTTGTAAGAGGTACGAAGAAAGAACTTGAGGAAGCCTTTGACAGGGGCGAGCTCGACATGTACATGGTCATACCCGAGGGTTTCACAAGGAATCTCAAGAGCTATGTGAACATGCCGATAGAAACGATCATAAACAATTCGGACAAAACGAAGCTTGAACTAATGTCAATCCTGGCGGATACATATTCCGAGTATATAACGGCCGTTCAGATAAACTGCAAGGGCCTGACGGATATGGTGGGCAGGGAGGATTTTGACAGTGCGCTTGTTCAGCGGGAGCTGGTACTTACCGCTCTCGGAAAAGATTCCTTCTTCAGACGAAAGACCATCGACAGGTTTGAAGGGATCTCGCTGGTAAATTACTATATTTATTCCGGGATTATCCTGATAATACTGTACGCCGGCCTGTTTGCCGGACTTAAATCCCTAAAGGAAAGACTCGGGAAAGCGGGTGAGAGGCTTGTATCTGTCGGAGTCGGGCGCGGAAAGATATTTTTCTCGAGCCTTTCGGCGTTTGTACTTGTTTATACGGTGATAATGGGTATAGCCCTCGGCCTTATAGCGGGTCTCGGGGAACTTACGGTTCCTCCTGTAGCCATATTTTTTGTCTTCCTTGCCATAGTGGTCGTATGCAGCCTGTTCATGCTGATCTCAAAATTCGTAAAGTCGGTGCCTGCATATATGATACTCGGAAATATGCTGATATTGTTTACCACGATAGCCGGAGGCGGTATAATACCGATCATGTACCTGCCTGAGGGCTGCATAGCCGTAGCGAGGTTCACACCGACCTACTGGTTTATCAAGCTGATACTGCAGACAGGCTTTTAGGAAGGATCTAAGAATTATATGAACCGTTTTATACTAAGACTGAAATTATTGCTCAGGGATCGCACGGCGTGCATATGCTACGCGATTTCCGTGATAGTGATGTTCTGCCTTCTGCTGGGACTTAGCAGTGTAAGCGAGGAACAGAGCGCCATACCGGTAGGTCTTGTCATAAGAGATGACAGCAGGGAAACGGAGGAGCTGGCGGAGAACATCAGGAAAACGAAAGCCATAAAGGTAATCGAGGGTAAAGAGGCCGAGCTGAAGGATCAGCTGTTTAACGGTTACTTAAACTGCATCTTCATCATAGATGACGGGTACGGCGACAAGGTTCGCGCCGGAGAGACGGAAGATCTTATAACCGTCATTTCGGGAAAAGACGACAGAATGTCGGTTGTAATAAGTGACATCATAGCCGGGAGCATGGTCTACGACATATGCCTGAACAAAGCATACAGGTCCTACCGTTCGCTCATATCCACGGAACCGGTTCCGCTTAACGCATATAATACGTATGTCTTAAGCCTGAAGGAAGATCCCTCTTATGATTTTTCGTTTGATAAGAAATATATGGATCCCGAAAAAAAGACAATAGATGAGAGTGAAGTCACAAACGGCATGATCTACAGGCAGATGATAGCCGGTATGTTGTGCATGCTGCTCTGCCTTATGGCATTTGTTTCGTGTAACTGTTTCTGCCTTGAATATGAGAACGGGGTGGCTTACAGGTTAAAGGAACTTCCCGGAAGCAGGATACCAACATTTCTTATGGACTTTTTCGGAGTTTTCGTGTATACTATACCTTTGAGTGTAGCGGCAGGTTTTTTATCGAAAAGTGTGATGGGCGTAGTTTACAGTCTCACTTATCTCATACTGATGTGCCTGATATGTACGGTATTGTCCAAAAGCGTTAAGAAAACGGAGGCATATCAGCTTGTTGGAGCCGTACTGGTTGTCGGACTCGGCATATTAGGTTTCGTAAGCGTGTTTGCGGAGCTGATCGGCGGGCCTGCCTTTCTTAAGTTTACACCGAACGCTATATATATCAGTCTCTTGTTATGATATATATCCGATAACACTATTATATCTGGAGGATAAGGCGTTGAAAGGAAAGATCGACACCTCGTTTTTTGAAAAGCTTGAAAGGACATATTTCGAACTGGCGTTTACCGAGCTTGCCATGGATTACTACTGTTTAAGGGAAAAAGACATGGAAAACGCAGCGGAAAAGGGCAGCTCCGGTATCGATGAATACAGAGAACGTACGGAAAAACTCATAAAAAGCTGTTTTACGGAATATGACAGGCTTGAGGAAACGGGAAAAGCAGCGGAAGAGATCAGGAAGGAGCTTAAAGCCAAGGTTGAAATCTTTGTTAAGAAGATTGACCGTTTGGAGCTTGACAGCTATGTCCTTCAAAGAGAAGAGAATCCTGATGAGAAATATGATTATCCCGATGACGACGAGGCTGCCAAAGTAGTGCTCAGAAGTATTTTTTCGGTAAATGACAATGCAGTGATAAATGAGCGGATCAGGTCTGCGATATATGAACTTCCCGTAAGGATGACAAAGATCAGGTTCTTTGATATAATGAAGAACGGCTTAAAGCTGTATATAGGCGCCGGACGGGACATACTTGAAAGAGCGGTATACATGCTTGAAAGCACTTCGGGGCTTGCAGGCGACGAGATTGACGAACAAAGCCTTGTATCCGGCGAGAGGGCGGACATCCAAAAGGAATACGAATATCTGAATGAACTTGCCGGGATATGCAATTATATATGTGTTATCGGCAAATGTGATGTTGACATCAGAAGCAAGGAAAAGGAAAATATAGACAGGCTGCTCGAGCTTATAAAGGTTTCTTCCGAGCTTGACGAGGAGAAAAGCCATGACGCCGAGCAGATACTTTCAAAATTAGAGGGTAAGCTTGAAGAACTGGCCGGAAAGCTTGCTGTTTACGAGGCAAAGCTTGCGGGATACCTGGAATCGGTCGAAGAGCCCGATGAAAAAGCAATCGATCTTGAAATGATGAGAAGGCTGATGTCATCATCCGTTTATGCGGATCTGGAACAGATCGAGCCCGATGAGGCCGATGCGGAGGATGTTGAAAAAGCCTTTGAGAAGCTTTCGCAGAAGCTTTCGGAAAGCTTTAAAAACGGAGACAGGAAGCTCAACAGGGCAAGGATGGCGGCATGTCTTTCCGCACTTCCGGTATTCTTTAATTCAAGGACGGATGTTATGAACTACGTAAGGGAGTCCTTATCATCCTGCAGCAATATCCATGAGAAGAACATAGCAATCTCAAATATCGTAGATTCAGGTTACAGTGAGGAATTTGAAGACTAAGTGGAGGGAAAAAGGTGATCGAGTGGAGTAAAAAGCTTTTTCTTTCGGACAGTATAAAGGAAAAACCGAAAAGGCTGCGAAAGATACGAAAAAAGCTTGAAAAGCCCGACAAGCTCAGGTTCGGTGCATTTCTCATAACGCTTAACTCAAATGGGTCGGATCTCTTTGATATTTACAATATCCTGATGTTTCCGGCAAAGCATTTTAAAAAGGAAAACGCAGATGTAAAGATAATAGGCGTTGCGAAGAATGCGGATGACGCAAAGGAACTCACCGGCGGTATTGTACTTAAGCTGATGAAAGAAGGCGTAAGTCTTACACCGGACGGATTAAAAGGCTTTTTTAAAGATACATGACGTTGCGGTCACGTTAGCTTAAACGGACCGGGTTAGGAGCAGACAGTGGGTGCGGTTATTCTGACGATATTAAAGATAATTGGAATAACATTAGCGGTATTAGTCGGACTGATACTGCTTATTGTCTTGCTTGTAGGCTTTGTCCCGGTAAGATATAAGGCGTCTGCGGAGTATCCTGCGGAGGGTACGTTAAAGGACGATGTCATAAGCCTGAGAAAAAGAGAAGCCTTAAAGAACAAGGTCAAAGCAGTGGACCTTGAAGAAGGGGAGACTCCCCGGAAAGAAAAGAAACCACTTGAGATAAAGGCGGATGCCGTTGTATCGTGGCTTTTGCACATAGTGCATGTCAGGTATTCGCTTGACAGTACCGGAAGCATCATGACGGTCAGGCTGTTCGGACTCTTTAAGATTTATTCCAACGATCCCGAGTCCGTAAGGAAGAAGGAAGAGAAGAAGAGAAAGAAAGAAGAAAAGCAGCGGCGCAAAGAAGAGAAAAAGGCCGCTAAGGAAAAGTCCCGAAAAGACAGCTCCGAAGAAAACAAGCCGGCAGAGACGGAAGAGGTTAAAGCTTTGGAAGCTGAACCGGAGAAAGCAGAAAATCCGGAGACAGACGCTAAAGAGCATGAGCCCGAAGAAAAAAAGACCGATGAAGAAAAAACGGGATCTTTAGAAAGTAAGGACGGCGTAAAGGAAGAGGCTTCTGAAACAGATAAGGATAAAGCAGCTTCCGATGATTTTGACGCATTTGATGATGACGACGAGCTTGATGATGAAGAGCCGAAAGAAAAGAAGGGCATCGTCGGAAAGATAAAAGGCATATACGGAAAGATTTCTTCCATATTTAAAAAGATAAAATATGTCAAGGATATGAAGGACGATGAACGTGTTCGGAGCGGTCTTTCATACGGAAAGAAAAAACTGTTTCTTATTATAAAGAGAGTACTTCCTAAGAAAGTAAAAGGAAGGGTAGCCTTCGGAATGGATGATCCGGCGACAACGGGTTATATCATGGGAGGCGCATGTCTGTTCTACAGACACTGGAGAGGACATTTCCTGCTGGAGCCCGATTTCGAAAAAAAGAGGCTTGAGGCGGATGTGAACCTCAAAGGAAGGATTGTTTTGGCAATGCTTGTTATACCGGCCGTGAAGGTATGGTTTAATAAGGATATAAAGCATATTCGCAGGAGAGTGGGTAAGCTTAAAAAAATGTAAAAGATTTACAAAGTATAAATGAAAAGGAGAAAAACTATGGCAGACAACAATTTCAACGAGACAGTCAGCTCTTTATTCAAGGGGATGGATTCATTCATTTCATCCAAGACGGTTGTGGGTGAACCCATTAAGTTTGACGACGGAACAGTATTACTTCCTCTGGTTGATGTAAGCTTCGGTGTGGCAGCAGGCGCCAGCAGCAAGAAGGAAAAGAATAATGACAGTGCAGGCGGCGGAATGGGCGGAAAGGTCAGCCCCAATTCTGTTCTCGTTGTCAAGGACGGACAGTGCAAGCTTGTCAGTGTAAAGAGTACCGATGTGGTATCAAAGGTTATTGACATGGTTCCGGGTGTTATAGATAAGTTCAAGAAGTCACCTAAGGATAAGGAAAAAGAGAAGGAAATGGTAAAAAAGGGTGAGGAATATCTGAACGGACAGGAGAAAGACTGAGTAAAATGAACAAGTTTTTTAGGAATATCGGAAGAGCAATGGCACTGATCCTGACATTGACCATGATCATGTGTTCATTCTCCGGTTGTGAGCTATTGCTGGAGGACAGTCCCTCAGACAGTTCCCAGACATCCGAGAATGGCACGGGAAGTCAGGGACAGAGTTCGGAGAACGGAAACAAGGACGCTACACAGGACATAATCGGAATGCTGTTTGATGCCTTTTTCGGAGGAAGTTCTTCGGATTACGGCTGGGAACAATCAAGCTATGAAGGTGAAACGGGAAACATTCCGAGTAATTTTCAATATGCAGATATAAGCAATATTCCTGCGGGAAACGGTACGGCGACCGTTATGGTTTATATAATAGGTTCAAACCTTGAAACCCAAAACGGATGCGCAACCTTGGATCTTCAGGAAATGTGTGAAGCGGGGATCGGAAGCAATATTAATCTTATAGTTGAAGCCGGCGGTGCAAAAGAATGGCAGAACAGCGTTATGACTTCAGGCAAGACGGGAAGGTACAGGGTAACCGGCTCGGGAGTACAGCAGCTTGATACAGCTTCAACAAAGAGCATGGTAGAGCCTTCGGAAGTGAGCAGCTTTATCAACTTCTGTGTAAAGAACTATCCCGCCGACAGATATGGGTTAATATTCTGGGATCACGGCGGAGGAACCATCGCAGGATTCGGAACCGATGAGCTTTACTCGGAATCCCTTTCGTTGGACGAGATCTCGAGCGCGGTAAAAAATACAAACGTACATTTTGATTTTATAGGTTTTGATGCGTGTCTGATGGGAACCATCGAAACTGCATACTCGTTAAGGAACAGTGCGGACTATCTTATTGCGTCTGAAGAAACGATGCCCGGACTTGGCTGGTCATATATCGGATGGCTTAAGGCTCTCAGTAAAAATCCTTCACTTGATATGGAAAAGCTCGGAAGTATCATCATTGATGACTTTACAGCTTCCAACGGGACAAGTGACATAACTTTGAGTCTTATAGATCTCAGTAAGATAGAAAGCGTATATGCAAAGCTGGCGGAGCTTTGTGCCAAAGGTAGTGAGGCACTTTACGCCGGACAGTATAATACACTGTCTTCAGCTAGAAAGAAGTGTAAAGCCTTCGGTAACGGAGAATATGAACAGATCGATATAGTCGATTTCTGTAACAGGTGTGAGCTTAGTGGAGCTTCCGATATGATCGCAGCGGTTAACGACTGTGTAAAATATCATAAAACCAATATTAAGGGTACAAACGGTCTTGCAATGTATTTCCCGTTTGATTATCCGAGCTATTATAATCAGATCAGACAAATGCTGAAGGGCTTTGGAATGGACAACAGTTCTTGTACCGGTTTCTTTAACAATCTGCTTTCCGGAAGATCCGGCGGACATACTTCGAAAGCAAAGTCGGCGATAGAGGTAAAGACCGGTTACGATTCCGGTACCGAGGAGACGGATTATACGCAGGAAGACTGGTATAACAATGAGATATCATCCGCGGCCGGTATCGTTGAATTCCCTCTGACGGAAGACGGACTTTTGCCGTTGACAGAGTCGGAAGACAACTATGTGGTTGAGCTTACTCCGGAACAGTGGAATGCCATAGTCTTAACCGATATCGGAGTGTTTGTGGATACTGAGGACGGTCTGGTAGATATTGGTTCGGACAGTTTATACGGTGTTGACAAAAACGGAAACCTGGTCGTTGATTTTGACAATATATGGGTTACCATAAACGGTCAGTATGTTCAATATGTTTCCGAAGGGACTTATACATACGATGACGGCACCTGGGTTAAAATCGGGTATGTGCCCGCTGTGTATACAAGCGCCAGGACGGGGGAGACAAAACTGATCGAGATCATGCTTTACTGGGATCAGGATCATCCCGACGGATTGGTAAGAGGTTACAGAGCCGCCATGGATACGAGTGAGGGACCTTCGCAGGCTGAAAGAAGCATCAATTCGTTTGTTAAGGGTGATAAGATATTGTTCTACTTTGATTTTTACACCTATGACGGCGAACTGATCGATCAGTATCCCATAGATGAAGAAATAGTAATTGACGGAAAACTCAAGGTAGCCTACGAGGATATCGGAGAAAGCAATCTGCTTATTTATGCTCATATGCAGGATATTTACGACAACGATTACTATTCGGAATTCCTGATTTTAAATGCCAATGCGGAAGAATGATCTAAAAAAATCTTCTGTTTATGAAAAAATACTTGCAATATTTTTTCTCTTGTGATAGAATACGAATGTTTGAGGCATAAAGAGCCTAAAAGAAGTGTTAAGGAGGTGTGAATATGGCTAAGTGTGCTATTTGTGAGAAAGAAAATAGATTCGGACATCAGCTGAGCTATTCAAGAAGCCACGTTTCAAGACGTGCAAACAGGATGTGGAAGACCAACGTTAAGTCTGTAAAAGTTAAGACTGCAGGCGGAACTCAGAAGATGTATGTATGCACTTCCTGTCTCAGATCAGGCAAGGTTGAGCGTGCGTAATCGGAACCTATGAATTATAAGACATGTGACTGTTTAAGCGGTTGCATGTCTTTTTTCTATATAAAGGAGGATGCGATGGCTTCGATAGCAAACGACTGGAGGGAAAAACTGCTTCCGGAGTATAATAAGCCTTATTATCGTGAACTGTATAAATTTATAAAGGATGAATATTCAAAACATGTAATATACCCACCGTCTGAGGATATTTTTAACGCTCTGCATTATACGCCGTTAAATAATGTAAAGGTTGTCATACTCGGGCAGGATCCTTATCATGAGCCGAACCAGGCTCACGGACTGTGCTTTTCGGTTCTTCCCGGAAATCCCGCTCCGCCCTCGCTTGTAAATATATATAAGGAATTAAATACGGATCTCGGCTGTTTCATTCCCGACAACGGATATCTTAAGAAATGGGCGGATCAGGGAGTACTTCTGCTGAATACGGTGCTGACGGTACGTGCGCATATTGCCAATTCCCATGCGGGACACGGATGGGAATTGTTTACCGACGCAATAATCAAAACCGTAAATGAGACAGATCGCCCGATAGTATTCATGCTCTGGGGATCGCCGGCACAGAAGAAGGCAGCACTGCTTGATAATCCGAAACACCTGGTGCTTACAGCTCCGCATCCGAGTCCGTTATCGGCTCACAGAGGATTTTTCGGATGTCACCATTTCAGTACGGCAAACGAATTCCTTAAGAAAAACGGGATTGAACCTATCGACTGGCAGATAGAAAACCTGAGTTAAAACGGGCTTTAAGACGCCGCGCAAAAAAATTGTTTGACATATAAATAAAATCTGTTTATAATCACAATAAATAATAAATGGTTTATTTATTGTGCACTATTGCAAAAAAAAGTTAAATTCCATAATAAATTTTAGTAATCTCGTATATTTACATCGGAATTAATTAGTGTTATTATAAACCAAGTATGATTTTTAATTTTATACGGAGGGCGTTATGACGTACGAAGAAATTGTTGCAAAAGTTAAAAAGGCTTATGCAAAGGCCGACACAGCACTTGTTGATGAACATCTTGCAGTTCAGGTCGATATTACCGGCGAAGGCGAAGGCGCCTTCTATATCGAAGTAGCAGATGGAAAGATCACAGTTGAACCTTTTGAGTATTATGATCATGATTTCAAGGTTCTCTGCACCGCAGAAGAGATCATAGCTATCGCTGAAGGTAAGAAGAAGCTCAGTGAAGAGGTTGAAGCAGGCAATGCTTATGTATCACGTAATGTTGATAAGGTAGCTGTTTTTGATCTCATCGTTGCTAAGAAGAGCGCAGGCGGAAGAAAGAAAGCTGACGCTGCAAAGGCTGAGAAGAAGCCCGCTAAGAAGGCTGCGAAGAAAGACGAGGCAGTAAAGGCAGAGAAGGCAGAGAAGAAGCCCGCTAAGAAAGCTGCTAAGAAGGACGAAGCAGTAAAGGCAGAAAAGAAGCCTGCCAAGAAAGCTGCTAAGAAGGAAGAGGCAGTTGAGACAGCTGTTGCTGCAGTTGCAGAGACAGTAAAGGAAGAAGTTAAGGCTGCTAAGAAGCCCGGCAGAAAGCCCAAGAAAGAAGCTTGACAGCAAGTAAGTTTTAATTGCCCGTATGTCTGACATACGGGTTTTATTTTTTATACTTGTTACTTGATATTTATTTTACGTTATGCTATGATGTATCATAACGAACTTTAGATACGGCGGAGGTTTTCAGATGGAAGAAGAGATCAGGGAGATAGCCGAAAGGATTTCGGGACTCAGGGATGCCTGCGGATATACACAGGAAGAATTTGCGAAGGAGCTCGGCGTAGATTTGGATACATATAAAGAATATGAATCTACGGGAAAGAATGTTCCGATAAGCACTATATACCAGATTTCAAAGCTATGCAAGGTTGATTTCGCAGAGATACTTACGGGAGAGTCTGCCAAGCTTGACACTTACCATGTGGTAAGGAAGGGCAAGGGACAGGTAATAGACCGTATTCCCGGTTACTATTTTAAGGATCTGGCATACAGATTCACGAAAAAGATAATGCAGCCTCTGCTTGTTACGATCGATCCGTCCGATAAGCCGGTCGATCTTGTAACACATAAAGGAGAAGAATTCAATCTCTGTCTTTCGGGAAAGGTTATTGTTGTGATCGGCACAAAGACCATCGTTCTCGAAGAGGGAGACAGCATATATTTCAATCCCAATATCCCGCACGGACAGAGGTGCGGTGGGGATGAGCCTGCCACATTCCTTACGGTGATAACAGAAGTGTGACAGCCCTGAGAGCGGTCATATCCGGGCTGATATGCAAGAACGGTCTTAGGGCTTATCTCCGGCACGGAGAGGGAAGGAAAATCCGGACAGGGGGGTTTTATGTCCGGATGTGGATGTTATCATATTAAAAGGAATGTTAGGAGGACATATTATGTTAGAGAAGTTTCTGCCTCGTATAGAATTTGATTCATACGAGGATTTCAAGACAAATTATAAGGTAAATGTACCGGAGGATTTTAACTTCGGATTTGATATTGTAGACGGATGGGCAAAGGAAAAGCCCGAAAACAGAGCTCTCGTATGGTGCGATGACGACGGCGAAGAAAGAACTTTCACTTTTGCCGAAATGAGCAGGTTATCAAATAAGGCAGCAAACTACTTTAAGTCCCTGGGACTTCATAAGGGTTCGGTTGTAATGATGATCTTAAGACGCCGTTATGAATACTGGATCTGTGCTACTGCGCTCATAAAGATGGGAGTTACCATCATTCCCGGAACTCTCCAGCTTACAACACACGATCTTGTTTATCGTGCAAAAGCCGCTAATATCGAGATGTTCATTGCGCTTGATGATGATTTTGTTGTTGAACAGATAGAGAACACCTTAAAGGAAGTTCCCGAGATAAAATATACCATTCTTGCAAACGGTCACAGGGACGGCTGGATAAATCTTCACGACGGCATGGAAAACATGAGCGAAGTATTTGAGAGGCCTTCAGCATCGGATCCCGAAAGAACACATAATACCGACATAATGCAGATCTATTTTACCTCGGGTACGACCGGTATGCCTAAGATGGTATGCCATAATTATATGCATCCCTTGGGACATATCGTTACCGCAAAGTACTGGCAGTGTGTTGAAGAAAATAAACTGCACATGAGCGTATCGGATTCAGGCTGGGCAAAGTTCGGCTGGGGCAAGATATACGGACAGTGGATCTGCGGCGCGACAATCTTTTGTTATGATATGAAGAAATTCTATCCGCAGAAGCTTCTTGCAGTTATAGAAAAGTATAAGCTTACCACCTTCTGTGCACCGCCCACCATGTACCGTTTCATGCTGCAGGAGGATGTTGCATCCTACGACCTGTCAAGCGTTAAGCGCTGGTGTACCGCAGGCGAGCCTCTTAATCCCGAGGTTGTAAACAAGTGGAGAGGCTTTACCGGAAAGACCATAGCGGAAGGCTTCGGACAGACTGAGAGTACGGTACTTCTTGCAAACTTCCCCTGGTTTGAGCCGAAGGCAGGCTCAATGGGCAAGCCTTCACCCATTTATAATATAAAGCTCATCAATTCCAACGGCGAGGAAGCCGAGGACGGTGAGGAAGGCGAGATAACTGTAGCCGATCTTGATAAGGCTTATCCTATAGGACTTTTCGTTGGTTATTACAAGGACGAAAAGCAGACAAAAGAAGCTGTCGGCTGCGGTTCATATAACCTTAAGGACGTAGCATGGCGTGACAGTGACGGACATTACTGGTTTGTAGGACGTCATGACGACGTTATAAAGTGCAGCGGATACCGTATCGGACCGTTCGAGGTTGAGAGCGCACTGATCACACATCCCGCAGTTGTCGAATGTGCGATAACCGCGGCCCCCGATCCCGTTAGAGGACAGGTTGTTAAGGCGACTGTCGTACTCGCAAAGGGATATACCCCCTCGGAAGAGCTTACAAAGGAGCTTCAGAATCATGTTAAGCATAACACGGCTCCGTACAAGTATCCGAGAATCGTAGAATATGTAGCGGAACTCCCCAAGACCCTGGGAGGAAAGATAAAGAGAGGGCAGATTAGACGAGAGGATGCTGAGAATGCAGCAAAGAAATGAAAGACGACCGGAACGCAGGATATGCGCTTGCATATGTCTGGTTCTTGTATTCGTATTTTCCTTATGCTTAACAGGTTGTGCATCTGAAAACATTTATCTGAATGACGCCGCACATTATTATAAGGAAGGAAAATACGCCGACGCGGAAACATCTTTCCTTAAAGCCATACGTAACGGCGAGACATCTCTTACCGTATATTCCGGTTATGCCTTTAATCAGTTAAAGGCAGGAGATACGGAAGGCGCAAAGGCTCTGTTTGAACTGATGATAAATCAGAACAACACCTACGGCGATTATTTTGACCGTGAACCTGAGACCGGAGAAGCGGTAAGAAAAGGACTTCTTCAGATATATATGTCCCAAAACGATCTTGAAAATGCCGTCGTTATGTATAAAGAGCTGGGAGACGCAGCTCCCGATAAGCAGAAGAGCGCAGAGTATAAGAAGGCTGCGGCACTGCTTGCGTGGAAGATAAGCGGTTATAACGAAAAGGCAAAGGATGACGGGTCAGATGTCAAGCCCGTGTATGATACCGGGAAAATGCTCGCTTTTATTACTGCAGCAATAGAAGCGGGTAACGAAGATGAACAGCTGTACCGCATGAGTGCCGACCTGCACTGGATGAACAGGGAATGGGATCTCTGGGAAGCTGACATGAGGAAGATCATAGACCTGAAGGAATATGCCATAGATGAGTATAACTGCATATACGGCATGAGACTTGAGGAAAAGACCCCGGCAGAGGTTCTGGCGCTGGTGGACGAGGCTGTTGTTTATCTTAACGGCCATTCCGCATACATAGACGATTACAGCGACATCATCCCCATGGTCCTTAAGGCTGCGGAGTTTGCGGAACGGGTTGAATGGGAAAAGAAAAGCTCGGATTATTTTGATACTGCCGAAAAATATATAACCGACGCCGAGAATAACGGCTATTCGGACAATGAGATACTGAAATTCAAGATCATCGTAGCCGAGAAGAAGGGCAAGATGAATCTGGCATATAAGCTGCTGGGGGTATATCTTGAGCACTGTCCCGACGACAGGATGGCGTATAAAGAGCAGAAATACCTTGAGAACAGGATAGGTATCACGGCAGAATAAGGGTTTTGGCTTGAAAAAAGGGCAAACACAACATATTGTGTTTGCCCTTAAAAAAAATCTCTTTATATTGTATTTTTGGTGTTGACTTCTTTAATGTATTCTGCTAAAATAATTTACGTCGGCGCGAAGAGGAGCCGAAAGCAATAATTTTAACGAGGATTTTACCGGAGGAGAAGGAAATGACCAATTTCAGCGTTACAAAAAGAGACGGCGAGATAGCTGAATTCAACCTGTCAAAGATTTCAAATGCCATAAAGAAAGCATTTAATGCAACCGAGCAGTTATATAATGACGACATAATCAATCTGCTTGCATTGAGAGTTACATCCGCTTTCCAGACAAAGATCAAGGATGGCTGCGTAAACGTTGAGGATATCCAGGACTGTGTTGAGGAGGTTCTTAACCAGACCGGATACAATGAAGTAGCAAAAGCTTACATCTTATACAGAAAGAACCGTGAGAAGATCAGAAACATGAAGTCTACCATCCTTGATTACAAGGAACTGGTAAACAGCTATGTAAAGGAAGAGGACTGGCGTGTAAAGGAGAATTCCACCGTTACATATTCGGTAGGTGGTCTCATCCTTCACAATTCAGGTTCCATAACAGCCAACTACTGGCTTTCGGAGATCTACGATCAGGAGATAGCAAACGCACATCGTAATGCGGACATCCATATCCACGATCTTTCCATGCTTACAGGTTACTGTGCGGGCTGGTCGTTAAAGCAGCTCATCAAGGAAGGTCTCGGCGGCATACCCGGCAAGATTACTTCGTCTCCCGCAAAGCACTTAAGCACCCTTTGCAACCAGATGGTCAACTTCCTCGGCATCATGCAGAATGAATGGGCAGGCGCTCAGGCATTCTCCTCATTTGATACATATCTTGCACCCTTCGTAAAGAAGGACAATATGTCATACCATGACGTAAAGCAGTGCATCCAGTGCTTCGTTTACGGTGTAAATACACCCAGCCGCTGGGGCACACAGGCACCTTTCTCCAACATAACACTTGACTGGACCGTACCGAACGATCTTGCTGAGCTTCCCTGTATCATAGGCGGAAAAGAGATGGATTTCTGCTACAAGGACTGCAAGAAAGAAATGGATATGGTTAACAAGGCATTCCTTGAGATCATGATCGAGGGCGATGCCAACGGCCGCGGTTTCCAGTATCCCATACCCACATATTCGATAACCAGGGATTTCGACTGGTCTGACACTGAGAACAACAGGCTCCTTTTCGAAATGACAGCAAAATATGGTACACCTTATTTCTCGAACTATATTAATTCCGACATGGAGCCGTCGGATGTTCGTTCCATGTGCTGCAGACTCCGTCTTGATCTTCGTGAGCTCAGAAAGAAGTCGGGTGGCTTCTTCGGTTCCGGAGAATCAACAGGTTCTGTAGGCGTTGTTACTATAAATATGCCGAGAATAGCATATCTTTCGGCAACTCCCGAGGAGTTCTACAAGAGACTTGACCGTATGATGGATCTTTCGGCTCGTTCGCTCAAGGTTAAGAGAGAGATCATCACAAAGCTTCTTGACGAGGGACTTTATCCTTATACCAAGAGATATCTCGGAACCTTCGCAAACCATTTCTCAACGATCGGCCTTGTAGGCATGAACGAAGTCGGACTTAACGCAAAGTGGCTCGGAAAAGACCTTACCGACAAGAAGACACAGGACTTCACAGAGGAAGTTCTTAACCATATGAGAGAAAGGCTTTCGGA
>JAEEVO010000069.1 GCA_016290905.1 Lachnospiraceae bacterium
TGAGAACGGGGAATATTCTTTGAAAGAGATCATAATGTAAGGGAGCTTATACAGGACTATGTATGCTTTTTACTTCCTTTTGGGAGCTGTGATCCTATGGGGAGCCCATGGTTTTAAGAGAAATGAGTGGAATGAGGAGTATTGTTCTCTGGGACAGACCAAGATACTTCTCGGCATAAAGGCCATACTGATACCGATTCACCATATGGCGCAGAAAACCTGTGCCTCCTGGCTTGATAAGAAATACATTCTTCCCGGACTGGAAGTTTTTGTACCGGTGGGTCATCTTCTGGTTGCGGTCTTCCTGTTCTGCAGCGGTCTGGGTTTGTATAAGAGCTTTAAAACCAAGCAGGACTATCTTAAGGGCTTTGTGAAGAAACGTATTCTGCCGTTGGTGATAGCATATTATTTGTCTGAGTACATTTATCTGTTGGTACGCGTTTTCATGGGCGAGAAAATGACAGCCGGCGATGTGATATTCTATATCTCGGGTCTTCATATGGCAAATATGAACGCGTGGTATGTTATAGCTATAATATTCTTTTATGTATTCTTTTATCTGGCGTTTAGGTTTTGCAGGAAAGAAGGTACCGCCATATTGTGGATGTTTATTGCCTGCATGCTATACGCACTGCTCGGTGCGGCAGTCGGTCACCAGAGCTACTGGTGGATCAGGGGAGAATGGTGGTATAACAGCATTATACTCTTGCCTGTGGGACTGCTGTTTGCCAAATACGAGCAGAGGATTACGGCATTTTTCAAGAAAACATATGTGTTCATGCTTCCGTTTTCTGTTCTTTTGACGGCGGGTCTGTATGTTCTCTCGGAATATGTTATGAAGGTCTGGGGATATTACGGAGAGAATTGGGGCGACCCGCTGCTGATCCCGCACAGGCTGGGCTGCTGTCTTATGCAATGGCTTCTGTGTATCTCATATGTTGCAGTGAACTTCCTTGTGTTGCTAAAGGTAAGACTCGGAAACTGGCTTTTGAAGCTTGCCGGGGCGGTTACACTCGAGCTTTATCTTATGCACGGGATGTTTGTTGAGCTTTTTGGGTACAACTTTTTGAATGAGGTACTGAGCATCTTTTATATAAAAAATGTGCCGCTGTTCATCTTGGTGGTATTTGCCTGTTCGGTTCCGACAACCTTCCTGTTCAGGCTGGTGTGGAAAAGGGCAGTAATGGTTTTAGGAATAAAAGATATTGCAAATAATGATGTAGGATTAAAGATTGGGTGATATTACATTGGAACGGAGGTATAAGGGTATGGCATTGATAAGATGTCCCAAATGTGGGTTTGAAGTTAAAGAGCCGGCCGACAAATGTCCTGAATGCGGTTGCCTTCTTAGTGAACAGATATCTCAGGATGGACAGATTGTGGAAGAAACAACTGACGCGGATGATCTATCACCGGAAGATGTACAGATCATGAAAAGGAATTTCATGATAACCGGCATTCATTTCGCTGCAGTATGCATAGCGGCATTGACGGTCGCCCTGATCGATAAGGATTATGTGATCATCGGGCTTCCGTTGGGAGTTATTGGCGCAACATTTTTAATATGCCTTATGTTTAATCTTTGGGACTCGTTTGGGAAGGTTTTTAGGATCTTCTGCATTTTGGGTGTTCTTCTCTGTGCAGTAGGTTTTATTCTGCCAAGATTATAACAAAACAGAGATGCGGAGCATCGTTTTGTTACCGAGGAAACGCTGATAGCGTTTTCGAGGTGACTTTGACGAATCGGTTTGTTAAGCAGTAATCAGAGAAAATGATGTTTGATCTGTGAATGAAAGGCTGGAATGGATGAAGAGTAAAAAAATACAACGTTTTTTGGTTCTCCTGCTGGTGATCGTACTTTGCGTGGGAATGTCGGGCTGTAAGAGGAGAAACAGGAGCGACAAGGAGGATAAGGAAACCACAGAGTCGGATGCCGTCAAAGAGGATGATGACAGTAAGGACGACAAGGATGGCAAAGACGATGATAAAAAAACATCGGACGATGAAGATGACGGAAACAAATCTTTTGTTACCGATGATGATAATGGTAAAGATGTTGACAAAGATAAAAATACCGAAGAAAAAGAAATTCCTAAGATCAAATCACGCATCAATACCACCTATTATAGTAATTCAGAAGAAAAGATGATCTATAACTATGATGAATACGGACTTCTTACTGAAATGATAAATAACAAGGGTGAGAAAGCAGCTATAAGATATACTTTTGACACACATAATTACCCCACGGTGTTCAGCCTGGAGGCCGATGACGAGAAATATGTATTCGGGCTTACAAATGTATATGATGGGGATGAACTGACGGAGGTATTATTAACGTCTGTAACAGTAGGTGACGAGTTCCTGGATCTGAGCGAAGCCGTGGAGCAAGACCAAATTGAAGTCACGGATATTACCGGTAACTTTTTTGAAAATATATTTCGGTATTATAATCTAAAAAATCTTACTTTTCGCTGTCCATATAACGGAGATGAGATACGTTTCGTAGACAATGTACAGGTATATATGAAAACGACATTAACGGATAGGGTCATAGAGAATGAAATCATACCGAATGTTGACGGTTCGCAAGACAGTATTACGACTTACCGGAACGTTGTCGATGGGAAAGCTGTGCTTTCACATCGTTATGTCATGACCACTGATGACAAGAAACGCTTAACAAAGATCTTTGAGGAAACAAAGGATCCGGAAGTGAGCGTAACGCTGCATATTGGGTATAGCGAAAAGAGTATTGACGCAAAAACAAATGAGTACTGTGAAGAAGGAAGAGTTATAAAGTGGGAATCCAGTAATCCCGGAGAAAACGGTGGAACCGGAATCAGCTATATGGATACTTACCTGGATAAAGTGGTATTTAAGAATTTTTACAGTGGTGATGATCAGACGAAGCTGATAAGACAGGTGAGAGATACCGGAGAATCATATATTACGTATTATTCGGAAAGCGGAAAAACAATCAGAAATGAACAGTATTATGACGGTAAGATTTTATTCTCTAATGATTATGAATACTGGGAGTAGAAAAACACAAGAAATTTCAAGGCTTTTGAAAGTTTTTAAAAAAAATGAAAAAAATATTAAAAAAAGTGTTGACAAATTAAAATACTGGGATTATAATGCACAACATAAAGACAAGGGCGCCTTTGGAAATCCAGAGGCGCCGATTTTGTTTTTATTACCTTCATTTTATCAACGTATGGCAGGGCAAGGGCGTCTGAGCATTTAAAATGTTCGGACGCTCTTCTCTTTGCCCTATAGCTTATCTGACAGGGAAATCTTAACAAAGCACCCTTAAGGATATCAATGAAAAATGAAATTTGTACAATCTGGTCCGGCCGGCGAGAGGTACTATAAAATCAGACATGGGAACGTAAAAGTCATTGGTTAGCGTATCCGTAATGTCTAAAATCAGGAGGACGTTTTTATGGAAGAAATCAAAAGTATGATATCAGAAGCTACGACAGCTGAAGTTTTTGCGGTATGGTTCCTAATCGGAGCAGCACTTGTTTTCTGGATGCAGGCCGGATTTGCAATGGTTGAAGCAGGATTTACCAGAGCCAAGAATACAGGAAATATCATAATGAAGAACCTTATGGATTTCTGTATCGGTACAGTAGTATTTATCCTTATAGGTTTCAGTCTCCTTTTGGGAGAAGACCTCTGCGGTTTTATAGGAAAGCCGGGATTTGATCTTTTTACCGCGTATGATGGATTCGACTTTTCAAACTTCGTTTTCAACCTTGTATTCTGTGCTACGACAGCTACTATCGTATCGGGTGCAATGGCTGAAAGAACAAAGTTCTTATCATATTGTATCTATTCGGGAGTTATCTCAGCGCTTATCTACCCCATCGAAGCACACTGGATCTGGGGCGGCGGCTGGCTTAGCGGTATGGGCTTCCATGATTTTGCAGGTTCAACCGCAATACATATGGTAGGCGGTATCTCGGCACTTATCGGTGCTAAGATGGAAGGTCCCCGTATCGGTAAGTTCATTAAAGATGCTAAGGGTAAGATTACAAAAGTTAATGCATTCCCCGGACACAACATCTGTATCGGTGCACTCGGTGTATTCATCCTTTGGTTCGGATGGTACGGATTTAACGGCGCAGCTGCAACTTCACTTGATCAGCTCGGTTCCATCTTCCTTACCACGACAGTTGCTCCCGCTGTAGCAACAGTTGTATGTATGATCTTTACATGGATCAAATACGGTAAACCCGATGTTTCAATGTGTCTGAACGCATCTCTTGCAGGTCTTGTAGGTATCACTGCTCCCTGTGATGTAACGGATTGTTTTGGTGCTATAATGGTCGGTGTTGTAAGTGGTCTGTTGGTAGTATTCGGTGTATGGCTGTTAGACCACAAGCTTCATATTGATGACCCCGTCGGTGCTGTTGCTGTTCACTGCCTGAACGGTATCTGGGGTACTATCGCAGTCGGTCTGTTTGCTACATCTTCAGCTCCCGGCTATTCGATAGCCGACGCGGACGGCGTTATGATGGAAGGTCTTTTCTACGGCGGCGGATTTAAGCTTTTAGGCATCCAGCTTACAGGTTTTGTAGCAGTAGC
The DNA here is from genome assembly GCA_016290905.1 of Lachnospiraceae bacterium. Classification (GTDB taxonomy): domain Bacteria; phylum Bacillota; class Clostridia; order Lachnospirales; family Lachnospiraceae; genus RUG11977. Next base: position 4,597 of record JAEEVO010000069.1, read on the forward strand.
ATGCTGGACAGCGGTTACTATTACAATTGCATTCGCTATCATAAAGAAGGTTATCGGCCTTAGAGTTACCCGTGAAGAAGAGCTTACAGGTCTTGATGCTACCGAGCATGGTCTTCCTTCAGCATATGCAGGCTTTGCAATGAGCCCTGAATATATCGAAGAAGGCAATGAGCCTGTTGTTGTAGACGGTGACGTTCCTGTTGCGGAAGCTGTTACTGTTAAGAAGGTTCCTACATTCGCTGAAGGCGATCATAAGTATACAAAGATCGAGATAGTATGTAAGGAATCAAGGTTCGAGGCTCTGAAGACAGCCATGATGAACATCGGTATCACCGGTATGACGGTATCCCATGTACTCGGCTGCGGCTTACAGAAAGGCAAGCCTGAGTATTACCGTGGAGTACAGGTCGAGGCTACACTGCTTCCTAAGGTACAGGTTGACGTAGTTGTAAGCAAGGTTCCCGTAAGGACAGTTATCGAAACCGCAAAGAAGGTTCTTTATACCGGCCATATCGGCGACGGCAAGATCTTCGTATACGATGTTGAGAATGTTATTAAGGTACGTACCGGTGAAGAAGGTTATGACGCTCTCCAGGATGTAGAGTAATCAGGATGACAAATGGATTTTCGCTGATATATAAAAGAATTGCAAACGGTGGGATAAAACCATATGAAAAAAGCAGATCTCGAAAGAGGTCTGCTTTTGTTTTCTTAACCTTCCGGTGTGATCCTTATATTTGTAAGAGCCACCTGGTCTCCGGTAAGGGCAAGGTAGAGGTTGTGAACATTTTCGTCTATGATATTTATCGTGTTCTTAAATTCGATAAAGTTGTCTATAGTATAAATCGTTACCTGGTTTCCGATACGGTGTACATTGATCGTACAGTCGAAGCCCTCGCGGTTCTTTGATTTCCAAATATCCCAGTCTTCAAATCCGTCAAGCTTGCTGACCGAAGGACTTGTGGTAACAAAATCGTCTGTTTCCCAGCTTTCTCCGTCGAGCCGCATAAGACAGAACTCACGGTAATCTTTACCCTTGACGATGCCGTCGTCTGAGGTGAATACGGAAAGATAGGGGCAGTGCCATACCAGTCTGGCTGTAGGAAGGCTCATGGCATGCATCTTTATCTGCAGCCCGTCGGTTATTTTTATACCGGATGAGGATTCTGTGCACCAGCCGTTGACCTGAAGATTCGGGATATCACCGACCGGTGAATCAATATAGCTTACTTTTTCTGCGATACGCCGTATCTCATGTTCATCAACCGGGGTATCGGCTCTGTTTATGCTCTCAATATTTATCGTGCAGTGCTCTCCGGAGAATGCGAGATATGCATATCTTGCACTGTCGGGAAGTGCAACGGTTACCTCGAAAGCCTTGTCAGCGCTGTGGATCCTAAGTCTTACATGATCGTCATATTTAACGGCGTTGATATCATAGATGGTTTCGGTAAGATAATTGTCGGCTTTGTCGGACATTATCCTTACCGGATCGATAGACAGAGACCTTGACTCGAACTTTCTTGCACCGTGACATACAGTCTCGCCGTTAAGCTTTATCTCACCGTATTCATAGTAAACCATCTCTTTTGCGATATTGTCACCTTTGTCATGTACTCTGGCATCAAGTGAATCGAAAAGTATTAAGGTCGGGATAACAGGTGCTGCGGAATAAGAAGAATCATCCTCGGCACGGCAGCGGATCCTAATGTCGGAAATACATTTTGTGATGACTATGCCTTCCGAAATATCCGAACGATACTCCTCACAGAAAACAATGTTTCTTCCTTCGAGAGCATTTGACTCTTCTCTTTCTTTCATAGTATATTCGGAATCCAGATCTATCATATGTACCATTTCTTTTGCGTAAATCGGATCAAACTGCGTACCGATACCCTTTACAAACTCTTCACGTACTTTTTGCTGGGGAAGGGGATCACGGTAGCTTCTTTTTGAAGTCATGGCGTCATAAGCATCTGCTACGGCTATGATCCTTGCAATATAAGGAATATCCTCACCCTTGAGACCTGCGGGATAACCTTTTCCGTCATATCTTTCATGGTGGAAATTGGCTCCGATGCTGAGGTAGGGCAGCTTGTTGATGCTTGAGAGGATGTTCCGCCCGATAACAGGGTGGGCTTTGATCTGCGCAAACTCTTCTTCGGTAAGCTTTCCGTCCTTGTTTATGATCGTATCCTGAACTCCTATCTTACCGACATCGTGAAGAAGACCGGTGTAATAAATCTTGTCACATTCTTTCTCGGGTACTCCTGTCGCTCTTGCGATCTTTCTGGAATACTCGGCAACTCTCAGGGAATGTCCGTGGGTATATTTATCCTTTGCATCTATCGCGAAAGATAAAGCCTGGGCGGTCTGTTCGAATATCAGCTGCGAGTCCCGCTGCTCTTCCTTTAGTATCTCAATCTCCAGATTCCTTGCACGATCGATGACAGTGTTCATATCTACCAGGGCAAAGATATAGAGGGTTACGGCCATGCCTACCATGGCTATGTTCGTCAGGGAAAGACCGTATGCATATATCTGGACGATAGCTGCGATAATGGGAACCACGGAGAAGAGTACCAGAGGGATACGGACGGCTCTTCGCAATTTCCTATAGTATGTCAGAACTACAGACGTATTCAAAAGCAGTGCGAGCAAAGGAATTGCATAACAGATGTAGAAGCCTTCGGTACGGTAGTAGCGGTTATTTTCATCGAACGCATAGTAAAAACCGAAAAACCGGGAAACAATAAGTAAGATCAGACCCAGAATGAGAAGACCGCAGGAAATCCGTATCCGTATCGGGGTTTCTTTAAGACCGACTTCATTTATACAGAGATCTTTCAGGTAATGGTTAAAGGAATATGCGACGACAAGTGTGAAAAAGAACACGAGAAAATTGCTGATCCTGACCATATGGTATCCGAGATTGCTGACATCTCCTCTGAAAACATAGGAATATCGGTCGGCAATAAGAAGCAGGCAGGCGGAGAGTTCAAGACTCATAAGTATCAGCCTGCGTCTTCTTGTCAGCGATCGTGTAAGCAGGACGAGAAAAGCCATGGTTCCGCATATCCCACTGAACACCATCATAGTATTAAGTTGTACAGCTCTTAAAAAATCGAACATTTTATGTCAAACACTCCGTAAAGAAGATTTATAGACTATCAGTGTTTACTCGATATACAATTTTGCTATCTGCAATTATTTACGTTACCAAACATATATTATAGTGCCAAACGATGATAATGTCAACTTTTTGGTTTCGGACTATTACTGTGACCCCGGAGTGAAAAACTTTTTGTTGAATTGAAAACCGTCTTATGATAGAATCTAAAAGCTGAATGAGTTCAATGCATACAGAAAGGAAAGAACATGAAAATAACGGAAGATACAACAATAGGAGAGCTTCTGAAAATGGCAGAAGGGATGGATGAAGTACTTAAGGCTATGGGAATGCACTGTTCATCCTGTCCTACGGCACAGCGTGAGACCTTAGGACAGGCAGCAGAGGTGCACGGACTTGATGTTGATGATCTTATAGAGGATATTAAGGGGTTCATGGAACAGTAAAAAGAACGGAAAAATATATGGAAAAGCAGGAGGATGAAAATGAAAAAGAAAACTGGAACAGGTTTGATAATAGCGGCTTTGCTCACAAGTATTTTTATAACCATTGCTGTACCGGATACAAGTGTGTTTGCGGCAGAACCGGCTGTGGCAACAGAGACGGAAAGCTGTCCGCTGATCAGGACATTCACTGATACTTCATATATTAACAAGCACGGAAACGTATATCTTAATCTGACCTGCGAAGAGATAAAAGCCAAGGGATATGAGTACGGAGATATTGTAAAGGTAAAGATCGGTGGAAAGAAATACAGGGTTCCTTTTGTAAGTGATTTTACCGATGTTGATAAGGGCGAAACAGCTCTTTTTGCAAGAGAAGCCGATACATATGCGGTTATAGCTGTCGCATACGGGGATTTTGCAACACGAAGCGGGCTTGCCGTTAAAACGGAACATGAAGACGGAACATTTGAATGGAACTTTACGGATAATGTGACCGGACCTGTAAAAGTTTCAATCTGGATGAAGAAAAAAGGCGGTTATGCGGAAGGCTATGCGATCCACAGTGTGGTCCGTACAAATGAAAGAGCCGATTATCCGGATCTTTCCGATGAGGAATTTGCCAATTTCAGAGAAGTAAATACTACAGGTATGGGGAAAGGGATCCTTTACCGTACATCTTCTCCGGTAAATCCCGAGATCGGACGCAACTCTTATGCGGATAAAGCAATGGAAAAAGCAGGTGTAACGGTAGTTCTTAACCTTGCTGACTCGGATACTTCAATCCTCGAATTTGAGGGATTTGCAGATACTTATTACTCTACGCTCAAATATAAAACTCTCGATCTTACCATAGATTTCAAGTCGGAAGATTTTGAAAAAAGTCTTGCGGAAGGTCTCCGTTTCCTGTCTGAAACCCCCGGTATCTATGCGATACATTGCAAAGAAGGAAAAGACAGAGCGGGATATGTTGCAGCAATCCTGGAGTGTCTGATGGGTGCAAGCTACGAGGAGGTTGTCTCGGATTATATGACGACCTATTATAACTATTACGGTGTAACAAAAGAAGATTTCCGCTATGAGCCCATCCTGAACGGTAACCTTGTAAAATCGCTTAAAGAGGCATTTACCTTTAAGAAAAGTGATAAGAAAAAGGATTTGAGCACAAGGAATCTCTCCAAATGCGCCGAAAAATACCTTAAGGGCATAGGTCTTTCCTCTGAGGAAATAAAGAATCTTAAGGCCAATCTTTCGGGAACAGGCGTTACAGACGGTACGGAGATAACTAAGAGAAAAATAATAATTGATACCGATACGGGAGCAGATGATGCTTCGGCGATCATACTTGCTGCCAAAAACAGTAATGTTGAAATCCTTGGAGTTACAACTCTGGTTGGAAATGTCGATCTGGAGCAGGGTACACGGAATGCTCTGATGGCTCTCGAAATGGCAGGCGCCGATATCCCTGTATATAACGGAGCCAAAACCAACTATGACGGCGAGAATATAGATGCATTCAGCGTATTCGGGAGTGACGGTATGGGAGATGCGGATCTAATTCATCCGACCAAAAAGGCGGAAACGACAGATGCTGTTGATTTTATCATTGATTCTGTAAAGAAATACCCCGGTGAAATAGAAATAGTCGTATTGGGACCTGCGACCAATATCGCAAATGCAATTGATAAAGATCCTGCGACTATGAGAAAAGTCAAAATGATATGGTCAATGGGAACGGCAGGTCTCGGCCACGGTAATGCGTCGCCGGTAGCGGAATTCAATGTTTACGGAGATGCGCCTGCTTATAAGAGAATGCTTGATTTTGGTGTTCCGGTGACAATCATAGGGCTAGACTCATGCGATGGGGCTGCCCAGTGGACGGGGATACAGTTTGAAGAACTTGATAAGACTAACGAAACAGGACATTTTGTTGCAGCTTCGTTTGGAAAGATAAGGGAGTTTTATGCAGCCAACGGATCGGAAGATGCTACCATGAACTGTGATTCTTTGGCTATGACATGTATCCTTTATCCTGAATTTATTAAAGGAACCATATCGACGCATGCAAGCTGCATCACCGATAAGGGAGAAACCTATGCTCAGGTGATTTTTTATAAAAAAGGGTTTACATATGATATTGTAAAGAACGAATTTGATTATAACGTAACTCTTGTTACAGACGTTGATAAAGAAAATTATTTTGCAAACTACATTTCAGCTATAAAGTAAAAACGGGAAAGCATTTCTTTATTTTTTCCTGAATTTTTTTAAAATCTATCTTACATTTACTGTTCCAGATGCTTACAGGTATTTCATCAGTAAAAGTATATTCGGTAGGTAAATCGGATTTTTCGAAATAGTATACGAGAACCTTGAAATTGTCCGGCATAACTATCCAGTATTCCTTAACACCGGCTTTTTTATACTTTAACAGTTTTCTTGTAGTGTCATGATACCAGTTTGTAGGAGATAAAACTTCTATGATCAGATCGGGAGCACCGACGATACGCTCCTTGGTGAGCTTACTTTCATCGCAAAGAACGATAATGTCTGGCTGAACCATAGTCTTTTCATCACAGTCCAGTTGAACATCCAGCGGAGCTGTAAAGGTTTGACAAGATCCGTTGTTTGCATAAATATATGACTGAAGCAAGAATCCAATATCGAAACAGATTCTTTGATGAACTGTTGTAGGCGATGCCATATCGTAAAATACACCGTCGATAAGCTCTACCCTCACATCTTTGGGCAGGGAAAGATAGTCTGAAACTGTTTTTCCGGTAAAACTATTATATGAAAGTGCACCGGTTCCGTCTGTTGTATAGTAAGTATCCGGAGATTCACTGACAAAGCTAAGTTCTGTGAAATCCTCCGGAGAATTTTTTTTAGGAAAGACATTTTTGTTTTTTGATTCGGAAAGAATCTTTTCAAATATTTTTCTTAGGGCCGCTAGTGTTGTACGTCTGGGTGATTTTGTGGCTCCTCCAAGAACCTTCTGGACCGTACTTGCAGGAACTCCGGAGAGTTCAGCTATGTACTCATAAGAATATCCGTATTCATTTTTTATTTCAAGCATCTCATTTATAGTCATATGGTATCCTCCACCTATCCACTCACATATCAAATATACACCAAAATAAGTCATATGTCAATCATATTCACACCAATACGGCCTGCTTTTTCAGAATAACCTATTCCGGGGAAATTTGTGAGATTTTATGAGATGCTTTAGCTTTCTTCCTTAATATATGTCATAATGTCTTCTACATTACAGTTGAGGATTTTGCATAGGGTATCAACAGTATGCGTGCTGATATATGCATTTGTTCTTAAGCGAGATAGCTGTCCTGCACTAAATGCATAATCATTGATCAATTTATATTGGGTGATACCTCTGTTTTTCATCGTTTCCCACAATTTTGAATAAGAAATCATAATATTCCTTTTTAATTGATAGAGAAATTCTCCTTGAACTAAAAGTTCTTGAGTAAAACTACCATATTGACATATTACCCGAATTTTGCTAATATAAATATTAGCCATAAATGGACAATACAATATCTGCGGACTCTATTGATTTATGTGATTTTGCAGACTTTCGATAATAATGAAAAGGTATATTTTAAGGGTAATAATTCCGTTATTGGTTGGTTTAATAATATATGTGATCTTCAGTCCAAATGTTTTTATCACAAAATTTATTTGGAGCGTTTTTAATACTGAAAATCCTTTTGATGGAGTAGATATTACAAGAATGCCTCTTGTTGTGCAGTTTTTAAGGTATTATTTGTGTGATGTTTTATGGTCTTTTTCATTAACAAACATGTTAATTCTGATATGGGGATATAAAAATATTAAGAAGGCTTTGATAATAGCGGTAGTGTTTTCAATTTTTATTGAAGTGTTACAAATACGCTTTATAGGAACCTTCGACATATGGGATATTATCGTTCAGATATTTGGCTGTTTCATGTCGTCTTTATTAAATCATAAGATGGATCGACCGAAATCTGATGAAGACATAAATCCGTCCCAAAATGTTCGTGAGTGATATTTGGTAGGCATTTGGAGGAAGAAGATGAAGTGCGCAAACTGCGGAGCAGAGATAGGCAATAGTATATTTTGTTCTTTCTGCGGAACTCAGATATCTTATGATATGAGAAGGGAACAAGAGCAGATAAACAAATTGGGATGCCCCAAATGCAAGAGTTCAAATATTGAATTTCAAAGAGAAACACAAGGCGAAATCAGCAATTATAACTCAAAATATATAATAAATCGTACGGTTGGCTTCTGCAAAGACTGTGGACTTACATGGTATACGGATAATGGGAACACTCAATTTCCTATGTGGATAAACAATAATTATAACAATTGGTATCCGCGACAAACGGTTACGTCACCACCTCCGAAAGATAATACAAATTGGTGGATCTTTGGTTGGATTTTCTTTTTTCCGGCTCCGGTAATGGCTCTGATTTGGCGCAGAAAAAATAATTGGGATG
>JAEEVO010000012.1 GCA_016290905.1 Lachnospiraceae bacterium
TCCTCGGTAACAAAACGATGCTCCGCATCTCATTTCAGTCGGGGCTTGAACCCCGCCTGAAACGAAGATCTCCCCCCACCTTCGCTACGCTAAGAGGTGGGGGATATCTTCTGTTTTGTTATATCATCTGTCGGTGTTTTAGTCAAGAGATATTAAGAAAACCTCTTTTGCCAATATAAACAAAAGAGGTTTCTTTCTGCTGCGGATAACAGGACTTGAACCTGCATGAACTTGCATTCACATGGACCTGAACCATGCGCGTCTGCCAATTCCGCCATATCCGCATTCATTTTCAACAAGAGGTATTGTATCACAGATCCAAGGTAAAATGCAAGAACTTTTTTATTTATTCTTAAAATTTCTTTTCTTTGAAACAGCCGAAGCTATTGATATACGATAATCCAGATACGGTATGTTCATGGCCTGGAAAGCATGGTACAGATCCGATTTGCCCGGCCATACCGTTCCTTTTACCTTATTGTTTTCATCAAGCTGATGAAACCATGAGCCGCAGGTATGGTCAAGGACCGTATTGTCCAGATATCTCATGAATTTGGCATAATCTTCCGCATAGCTTTCATCGCCGGTTATCCTGTATAAAACAGCCGAAGAATTTATGGCCTCCGCCAGTGTCCAGTGCATCCTGTCCCTTACTACGGGCTTCCCGTCCCAGTCGGTCGTATAAACTATACCCTCTGCCCCGTCTGCATCCCATGCGTCGCTTATAGCTCTTCTGTACAGTCTGCAGGCATCTTCGATATATCCTTGTCTTTTCTCTTCTGAAAGAGCCTCCTCGGATGTTGCCCACTGTGAAATAAGCCTTGCCCACTCGATACCGTGACCGGGGGTGGCTCCGTAGGGCTTAAACGGATCGTCAGGCTTTTCTCTGTTCCTGTCAAGATCCGGCTTCCAGTCCTTTGTAAAATGCTCGGGGATACGGTAATCATTCTCCTTTGCCCAAAGTATTACGCGATTGATTATCCTTCCTGCCCTATCCCTGTATTTCCTGTCATTAAGAGCATCCGCCACTGCAAGAAAGGCTTCTACGGTATGCATATTTGCGTTTATGCCCCTGTAATCGTCAAGAACGGTAAATCCGGTATCCCATGTATCGCAAGAAAGACCTTCCTCCTCATCCCAGAAATACCTGTCATACGTTTTAAGCGCTTCCTCAAGCAGTTCTTTAGCACCCTTTATCTCCGCCAGATATGCGCTTGATGCCGCAAGGATCACAAATGCGTGGGCATAGCACTGCTTTGAGGGGAGTATCTCACCTTCAGCAGTCCTTCCGGCATACCATCCGTTGTGCTCCCTGTCCTTTAATTCTCCGTTTATTCCTTTTATTGCAGCTTCCGCAAGCTCCGCACACCAGTCATACCCCATCATCCTGCCGATGCTGTATACATGCGCCATACGGCAGGTAATCCAGGTTTCTCTGGGTCTTTCGATCCACGGAGTTCCGTCGTCTCCGAGATAATAGCTTCCGCCCTCGGGCGAAGGGAAGCTTTTCCCGAACTTAAGCAGTTCCTCTGCGTTTGATTTCAGAAACTCCTTGTTTTCGACGGTGTCGATCACGTATTTTTTATCTGTTCCCATAGCTTTGTTTTCCTTCTGTTTAACGAATATCCCAGACACTTCTGACTCTTATGTTGTCCGCAGTTCCTTTTAGTATCTTTACACGTTTTTCTCCGCCGTTCAGATCAAAGAAATTATCCGATAGGATGAGATCGTCGTTATCGTTTCTTATCTCGATGCTCTTTGCGTAGTACTTTGAGCTGACGATTATCTCATCTCCTTCCACCCTGGCCTTAAGCTCGGGATCAACGAACCTGAAATGCTTCGGAGGACAGAAAAGCACTGTTCCTTCCGAAACGTTTTTCCCGGCTTCCTCTAAAGAGTAGCTTACATAATCCTCGTAAAGGCTTGCATCCTTTAGATCGGTCCTGTCAAACCATACTGCGGAAAGAGCGGGAACCGTTATATCTTTTTTCTCTTCTTTCTTTATCTCGCCCTTAAAGTTCCTCAGTTGCCACTTAACCGTTACTTCCCTGTCGGTCAGTGATTCGTTTGTAACATTAAGCCTTATGGATTTCTTTACCTCAAAAGGTTCCTCGTTAACGTTCATGCTTTGGCTTAAGAGACCTTCTTCCTCACATGAGATGAGCAGCGGTGCGAAAAATCTCTTTGCATAATAATGCAGTGCCTTCCATCTTCCGTAATAATCTATGGATGCCCAGGATGCGACCGGCCAGCAGTCATTGAGCTGCCAGTAAACTGTTCCCATGCAGCGTCCGCGGTTACGACGGAAATGCTCAACGCCGTACCTTATTGCTTCCGCCTGCAGGAGCTGTGAAGCATAGATGAGCGTATCGAGGCTGTTGGGATAAAGGAAGGTCTGCTCCATATAGTTCATGATCTTTCCGTTTGCTGCCGCATTTCTCTGATGCTTTTCCATAACATAAGAGAAAACATTTCTGTCCTCCGGAAGAGTAAAGGTTTCTACGGTCTTTATCGAAGGGAATGACTGGAAACCGAACTCGGAAAGGTATCTGAAAAAGAACTTCCTGTATTCCGTGAACGGTTTGTTTCCGTGCCATACATCCCAGTAATGAACATCTCCCCTGTCGGGGTCGTTCGGATAATCAAATCCTCCGCCCGAAGAAGGACTTGCGGGCCAGTATACCCTGTCGGGATCCTCAGCCTCCATAAGTCTCGGGAACAGGTACTCATACATCTTGACGTAATCGCTCTTTATCTCGTTCTTTGCTCCCCAGGTGCCCTGTCCGACAAACATTTCCATTTCGTTGTTTCCGCACCAGAGACCGAGGCTTGCGTGATGTGACAATCTTCTTATCTGGCACTTCAGCTCCTCCATGATATTGTCCTCAAATTCACGGGTCAGCCTGTAGTTTGCGCATGCGAACATGAAATCCTGCCATACGACAAGCCCGAGCTCATCGCATATATCAAAGAAATAATCATCCGGATACAATCCGCCGCCCCAGACACGGATGGAATTGAAATTAGCTGCAACACAGTCGGAAAGAAGCTTCCTTGTCCTTTCCTTATTCGTCCTTGAAAGGATATTGTCCTCGGGAATGTAGTCTGCGCCCATGGCAAAATACTTTACGCCGTTTACCGTCTGGGCAAATTCCTCGCCGAACTCATCCTTTTTCCTGCTTACCTCAAGCTTTCTCAAACCAATCCTTTTTGAACAGGAATCAACAACTTTGCTGCTTTCCTTTTCTACGAGTCTGATATTTACGGTATAAAGAGGCTGTTTTCCCAGACCGTTGGGCCACCAAAGCTCGGGCTTCTCTATCGTGAAAGCCTTGGTCAGGTCAGCATTTTCCGCGATTTTTACGCCTTCGGGGGAGATTACGTCCGCCCTGAGCGCAAAACCTTCATTTTTAACGGAATCAAGAGCCCTCTCCTTTGAAAGCACACCGTCCTCCATTGTTTCGATCATCGCTGAAACACTGATCTTAACACGGGAATAATCCCCGTTCCACTCCTGGCTGATATACGATTTTGCAAGTCGCGCTCCTTCTACCTTAAACAATCCGACACTCTTCCATATACCTGCGTCGGGAAGCCTGGGACCCCAGTCCCATCCGAACATATAATGTCCCTTACGGATCTTGGGGAAGCCCCGCATGGCGTCCTCCGTACCAAGTATTGCGGGATCTGCTTCAAACTCTTTTGCAATGAAATTAACCGGACTGTGGAGATTTACCACGATCTCGTTATCCTTATCTTTTAAGAGGCTGCGTACAGGATACTCCCAGACGCGATGCATGTTGTTGACAGAACCAAGCTTATTTCCGTTCAGCGATATGTCTGCCAGAGTATCTATACCCGAAAATACAAGCAGTATTTCGTCGGCACCATCAGCCTCCTTGCTATCAACATCAAAGGTCCCGCGATACTCAAAGTCGTTTTTCATCAGCTCCAAAGCCTTACCTTCATTATCACGAAAATAAGGATCGTCCATCTTCCCCGCCGCGAGCAGGTCGTTATATACCGATCCGGGCACTTTTGCATCATAATATACGTCTTCTGAAGCTATCTTCATCTTCCAGCTCTGGTTTATATCTATTCTCTTCAATTTTCATCCTCCGTTATTAAATATCAGTTTTTTCCGAAAAACCTACTGCCATCGGAACAGTCTCGCTCCTTAAGCATTTCCTCTATTTCTCCGATAGACGGAAGCGCCGGGATCCCGCCCGGCTTTGCTACGCAGAGCGCTCCGGATACAGCTCCGTAATGACCCGCAAGCTCCGCTTTTTCCATGGTTATATCGGATGTCTTTCGCACACCCTGTCTTAGCAGGCTTGAAAGGAATCCTCCCCAGTAAGCGTCTCCCGCTCCGGTTGTATCGGTAACGGTCACTTTTACGGAAGAAATATCTGTCTTTATGGGCTCAGGATCTCCGGCTTTTAAGAAAACAGTTGCGCCTTCTCCTCCCCTTGTAAGCACGATAACCGTAATACCATGTTCATTCATATATTTCGGGATGTTTTCTTCTCCGCCTACAAAAGAAAGCTCTTCATCCGAAATCTTTAACAGATCGACATAATCTATGAGCTTTTCGACTTCCCTTGCACATTCTTCTCTTCCCCAGATCTTGTCGCGGTAGTTTATGTCAAAGCTTACGAGCTTTCCTGCCTCTTTAGCCTTTTTAAGCACCTTAAGCACTGCATCCTTTTCCGGAACACCGGACTGACTCACCGAGCCCGCATGGACCATGTCCCATTTTGAAAAATCAATCTTCTCGGTATCGTCGGGGTTCAAAAGAAGATCTGCCCCGGGCTTTCTCACAAAAGTAAAGGACCTGTCCCCGTCCTCTGAAAGTGTTACAAAAGCAAGTGTTGTATTTGCCTCATCCGTAAGCTTTGGAACGAGTATCTCAACATTATCCTTTTTCAGAGTATTTACAAGCAGCCTTCCGAAATCATCATTTCCCATCTTACCTAAAAAACCTGCTTTTATCCCGTTCCTTGCGGCACTGACAGCAACGTTTGCCGGCGCTCCCCCGGGATTTGCCGTATAAGTATCTGCCATACCCTTTACAGGGGTAAAATCTATGAGCATTTCTCCGCTGCAGAGCAGACTGCCGCTGTTCTCCAATCTTTCACCCATCTTCTTTCTCCTTTTATCACTGCCGGCTAACGGCTTATCTTAATACAAGTATATTCTCTTATAAGCATAAAAGCAAGTTTTTTAATAAAAAAAAGCGGATTACTCCGCTTTTTTTACATTATGTTTTCCAACCAGAAGGCCTATTACAAGGATCATGATGCCGAACATAAGCTGTATAAGAAGACAGTTGACGATATCGCCAAAGCCGCTGCCGTTTTTTATCCTTTGCATAGCCTCCGAATACCAGTAGGTCGGAAGGAACTGACCTATGGCCTTAGCGGTATTTCCGATATATTCGAGAGGTACGAATATTCCGCCTAAGAAACAGAAGGACAGACTGACCAAATTTGTTATGCCGGATGCTGCCTCAGGCTTGATCCTGAAATTTGATAATGCAACTATTGTCATTGCAACGGTAACCGCAAGCACTAAGACATCGATGATTATCAGCCACCAGCGATCACTGAAGGCTTCACCCGAAAGGCTTGAAGCGATAATTATCAGAAATACCGTGAAAATACCTGTCGTGGTTGCGCTTGCAAGTGTCAGCATAGTCTGTTTTTTATATGCGGGATATGAAGAAATACCGGTCCTTTTGCTTAACAGCGAGCTGCCGAATCTGAGCAATACGGGGAATATTGCCGACAGGAGCAATGTAAGGATACCGTAAGGGAGATACTGAAATACCACGAATACCTTTTCATCTGCCACCTTATTTTCAGCTACTATCTGAACATCGTCCGTATTGGCCAGGGACTCCCTTGCAAAGCTGTCGGCTTCAGCAAAACTGTAACCGCCCTTAAGATAACCGGATGTAAGCCTGAAATAGCTTTCCATTTCGGTCTCAACACTGTAGCCCATTCTGGCGCCCGCATTCTTTGTGCTTTCTACCTTAAGGTTTGAAGTTTTGCCTTCAAGGAATGCAGCACCGAAGCCCTCGGGGATTACCAGATAATTGGATATCCTTGTATAATACAGCATATCTGTTATCTGATCCGAAGTGTAGTCACCCTCAAGGATTGTATTCACGTTTCCGAGATATGAGATAAGTCCCTTTGAAACTTCCGATCTGTCATTATCTACTATAACAAGTCCCTGAGAAATGCTTGAATATGCCGTGTTTCCTCCCGAGCCTACGCTTGAAAGTATACATATTACCGCTATTGTTATACTGAGATACATTATCAAAGAAACTTTATATTCTTTTAATACCTTAAAAAAAGTTTTAAACACTATCATAGCTGACCTTCCTTCCAAGAACAAGTCCTAAGATGATAAATACCGAAGAGATTCCCAGCATGAATATAACCGTCTGCAGATATCTCTCACCCGGTCCGAACATATTTAAGCAGTAGAACGCATCACTTATTACTGCCGCGGGATTGAGTTTATTTACGATCGGGCAATGTTCCGTGATAATCGCCTTCATGTCTCCGTACATAAGTCCGGAAAGAGAGCATCCGACAAGAGTAACTGCAACAAGGATGCCTTCCTTTTTTTCGATACGGAAGCTTCCGATATTGCCGATGAAGAAACCGAGTGATACTCCGACTAAGGAAGCCAACGCGGCTGTTGCCAGGATCAGCGGCTTATCTCCGCCGAAATTGATCTTTAAGACAAACATCATATAGAGCAGTGCGATTTCCAGGACTACGGTCTGTACGATATAAGAGGATACAAAACCCGTTGCCTGAAACATCATTCTTCTGACCGGGGACACATTGGCTCTGGCTCCTACTGCCGACATGTTTGCCTGGCTTCTGTTACCTATCTTCAGGCTGCTGAGCGATGCGAAAAGAGCGGTCATGGAGAGCAGGCTGTAGAAATATGTGAGAAAAGGATCCTTGTTATCTCCGACAAGACTTTTGGCTGCTATATGAGAAGTATCCTTCTGAAGCCCGGCTATTACATCCGCCAGATTTTCAGGATGATCCTTTGCAGTCCTTTCAATGAGTTCAAGGCTCTGATTATAACTTGTGACTACATTCTGCTGTATCGTCGAACGTACACCGTTACTGTATATGTCAAGCGAAAGCCTTCCGGTGTCCGCAACCTTGATTATACCGTTTACCTTTTCATCATCCTTTAAAAGAGCTTCGGCCTCGCTGTATTCAAGATACGAGATATCAAGCAGCTTCGTGCTTCCGTCATTTAGCGAAAGCCCTTCCAGGAAACTTTTTGTATTTGAGATCACTTCCGGATTATCGGTTTCAAATACAACCGCCGTTTTTACGGGTTCCTGAAGGAAGGTGTCATAAATGCTTCCGAATGCTATATAAAACAGCGTACCGAGCAATACAGGAAACATCAGCGTCCAGAAAATGTTCGACTTGTCCCTAAACCCAAGCTTAAGCTGTTTTCCCAATAAATTCATAAACATGTCATGCCTCCTGATCTCTGAGAGAAGTTCCCGTTATTTCAAGGAACACATCATTTAATGTAGGAAGTTCCGAATAAATCCTGTCGTAATCAATACTGTTCTGTGCGAAATAATCGATAACGTGTGAGATATTGTGCCTTCCGCCGGCACATTTTATCATGAGCCTGTCGGACATATATTTTACATCATATACATGATTGAGCTTTCCGATGGCTTCTACGTGCCTGTCATCAAGTTTCTTTATGTCAACGATAACATTTTCTGTATTCTTGATGCTTCTCTTTAATTCATCCGAAGTGCCTTCGGCTACATTCTTACCCTTGTCCATTATAAGGATGTGGGTGCATATCTGTTCAACCTCTTCCATGTAATGGCTTGTGTATATAATGGTAGCTCCGTTTTTGTTCAGCTCGGTGATACCTTCGAGGATCTTGTTCCTGCTCTGGGGATCTACCGCTACAGTCGGCTCGTCCATGATGATCAGCTCGGGCTTATGGGCTATGCCGCAGGCTATGTTAAGCCTTCTGAGCAGGCCGCCCGAAAGCTTTTTGGGCTTGAATTTAGTAAAATTCTCAAGACCTACAAACTTAATTGCATCCTCAACATACTGTTTTCTTGTCTGTTTGTCCTGGATATACAGTCCGCAGAAATAATCAATGTTTTCATATACATTAAGCTCATCAAATACAGCTACGTTCTGCATGACTATGCCGATCTTCTTCTTTATATCGTAACGGTCATTTTTCATTTTTTCTCCGAATACCTTGATCTCTCCGTTATTATAATTTAGTAAAGAAAGAATGCAGTTGATAGTCGTGGTCTTTCCCGATCCGTTCGGGCCTAAAAGTCCGAACACCTCGCCCTTTTCTATCTCCATGTTGAAATTGTCAAGAGCTATGAGTTCTTTGTACCTTTTTACCAGATTTTTTACTTCTACGATTTTCTCTGCCATTTTAAACCTCCGGGTTGTGTTTTATCTTTGCCGGATATGTATCCGGTTTTGCATCCTTTTTATGTTTGCAGCATTATAATACATTTTTTAAAACGTGAATGTAAGTGTTAAATGTAAAAAGGTAATGTGACATTTGTCACAAAAAAAGCCCTGCAGTTATCTGCAGGGCTGACCGGAGGCTTCTAAAGCACCGGATTCCGGTTACTTATTCTGATAATAAAAGATTGCAAGATTTGTTCTGTCCCGCAGATCGAGCTTTCTTAAGATATTGCTTAAGTAGTTTCTGACGGTTCCTTCGGAAAGGCAGAGAGTATCGGCTATCTCCTTGTTTGAAAGTCCTTTTGCCACTTCCTCTATAATCTCTTTCTCCTGATCGGTTATGCCGTATTTCTCATAATCAAATGCTTTTTTTCTGTTTATCATATCGGGAAGCTTTTCGGTTATGTCGTTCCCAAAAACGCTCTGTCCCTTATTTACTGTCTTTACCGCAGGAATTATGCTTTCGAAATCCTGTTTGATGATATATCCTTTTGCACCTATTGAAATAGCTTTTATTATATACTCATCATCATTAAACGTGGTCAGGAACAGTATCTTTGCATCGGGATGCCTTTTCAGGATCTCGGCTCCCGCTTCCAGACCCGTCATTCCGTTCATCCTGATATCCATAAGAAGGACATCGGGTACCTTCTTATCATAAAGCTCTATCGCTTCATTCCCGGAACTGCCCGTACCCGCAACCTCTATTTCGGGATCGGACGAGAGAATCGTTTTAAGGCTCATTGCCACCAGATTATCATCATCAACTATCAAAACCCGCATATCTTATACTCCGTACTCATTTTACTTTTTTAGGTATCCTTACGAATATCCTGAAACCGTTATCCATAGAAAAGTTTGCCTGTCCGCCCAACTGTTCGGCTCTTGTCCGTATGTTTTCAAGACCCATGCCGTTGCTTAACGGGATATCCGAAAGCTTTTGTTCCGTGTCGCTTCCGAAATCGTGTATTATCAGCTGATACATGGACGGATGTTCATCAAACCTGATGGTCACGAATTCGTTTTTGCTGTATTTTATGATATTCGAAACGGCTTCCTTTACTATGTTGATCACCGCATATTTAATGTTTTTGTCTACATTTTCCTTCTCTGCGTCAAACTCGAACGTAATCTTATACTTCTTATTTAACGGTTCGGCCATTTCCTTTATGGCTGCTTCCAGATCTATGGCTTCATCCCTTATATCGTGAACACTCTCCCGGATGTTGTTCATGGCGGTATCGAGAGTGTTTCTTAAGCTTTTAAGCTCTCCCGCGACAGCTTCATTTTTGTTTATGACCATTATCGCACCGACCTGCAGTATGGAACGGCTGAGCATGTGTCCGACATTATCATGTATCTCGCGGGCGATGCGGTTTCTTTCGGCAAGCTGGGCGGTATAAATGCTTTTATTCTGCTCTTCAAGAAGATTCCTGTTCTGTTTTTGAAGAAGCTCTTTTTTTATCTCACCGTCATCACGTATATTTATATTCTCCTTTTCCAGCTTTTCCGTTCGCATTGTCTTATAGGAAAGATAAACGGAAAGTCCGGTTAAAAGCAGGAAAAAGATCATGATATCAAGCTCTGTTACCATAAAAGCATTTATCATTCCCATAATCAAAACCAGACCGGCAGCAATCTGCCGGTCTAAGAAAACTTCATATGCAACAATCGGAAGCATTATGACCAACTGCGGTATAAGAAACATCAGTGGTCCGAATGCATATTGTAAACCAATATTTATTATTTTCCCTGTTTTCCCGAGCATTCTGAGATAAGACATGAAAGCTGCAACAGAAATCATGATAAACAGGATCATTGTAATCTGTCCGCCCTCAAAAAGCCTTGATATCATTATGCACGAAAAAGCGATAAGGACGCTCTTGTCGATAAAGTTTTTCATTAACGACTAAATCTCCACGGTTCTGGGTGCTCCGCCGAAGGAACTGAAGGTAGCAACTGCGTTTTTGAAATAGAAAACTTCGGTATTTCCATCGTCTGCGTTATACATACCCTGAAGAGAAGGATATGCGTCGAGCATGGCCACTTTTGCCTCACGCCTTTCGTCCTCTATGAGCTCCCCGGCAACCCTTATCCATTCTCCGCCTTTAAATGCGCAGATCTCTGCCTTGGGATTGATATGGAGCTGCTTTGACACATTCTTTATCTTTCCGGTCTGGATATAGAGCTTACCCTCGAAAACATTTACCGTTCCGAAAGGACGTACTCTCGGCTGATCGCCTTCAACCGTTGCAAGATAATAAGTTCCTGCTTCTTTTAAGAATTTTACAACCTCTTCCATTTGATACCTCCCAACAAAAAATTTACAAAAGACATATGTTTTAAAAACATTAAACTTTCTTATTTAACTGTTGCTTTCTTGCTCAGTCCCTTCGCCTGAAGTATCTTCTTGTAAGATGAAGCCTTTCCCGAAGGAACCGTAACCTTAACCGTATCGGGAGTATTTGCAAAAGCGTCAGCTTTTACGGTTGAAGATTTAAGCTTCTTTGTTTTGATTATAACCTCTTCAAGAGTCTCTATTTCCGCAAAAGCTCCCTTTCCGATAGTCTTTACATTTGCCCCGATGGTTACCTTCTTCATCCCGTAACTGAAAGTAAACGCATATTCTTCAATCGCCGTAACCTTATAGGTAATACCGTCCACCTTTATGGTCTTGGGTATATCAACTGTTTCGGAAACCTGACCCCAGCTGCCGAAACCGACAACAGCAACGGTTCCTGCCTTTTTCTTTGTTCCGACAGTAAGGACTCCGTAACAGAGCTTTCCTTTCTCCAGAACGGTATCTTTTTCTATTTTGGTGTCAACCTTTGCGGAAATGGTACATTCCTTGCCGCAGATAACATAATCTTTAACGGTATAATTTTTTATTTCATACCCGTCATCAAACATTTCATCAATGGTTACATATGACTTTACAAGACTCTTGTCAGATTTTTTAAGGACGTCATAGGATGAAGTAAACTCTCCGGTATCCATATTATAATCATAATTCGAGATATAATAATATTCTTTCCCGTTTTTAGTACAAATATAGAGATATGCTCCGTCAGAATCTCTGTCGTAATCTTCCATCTCCGTGTCGGATTTTGAAATATAACTGCCCTTAAGCTTAACCCCGTCAAGAACAATACCGTTCTTTGTTTCGTTTGAACCGTAAACTGCGATAAGCGGGTATGTAAAAGTACCGTCGCCTTCAACATGAAGCGTAACATCCTTACCAATGGTGAGCTTTGTCTCATCTGTCCGTGATTCACAGAACAGCCTCAGCCCCGAATCGCCGTATAATGCATTCTCTTCATTATTGAAGTAATCTCCGCCGCAGATATTGAGAGTTCCGTTTCCCGTCAAAGTAAGGCTTCCGCCGTAAAAATCAGAGAATACATAAAGCTTTTCAAGGGTATTCTCCCCAACAAGCTCAACCTTGAAATCATCACCCATCATATTTACGGTGATCTCTTCACCGGTATAATTGGTTAACGTCAGAGTATTGGTCTTCTTATTGTACTTGATGTTCTTGTTTTCGATCATCTCGTACTCGCCGTAATCTTTGCTTGCATCTTTTTCGGCTTTCATATTGTCAGACAGATAAACATAATGTTCGCAATACTTATCGCCCCATTCCGTCTGTCCGATCACTTCCTGCCCGATATTGATATAAGCATATGAATCCTTACCCTCATAAGGTCCGTTTGCAGCCTTTACTCCGATAAACCCGCACAATGACAGGCAAAAAGCAAACCCCAAAATAAGCGTTGCAGCCTTTATAATCTTCTTCATACCTTGCCTCCTTACAAAATTCTTTACAGTCTTTTAACTTTAATGCTATTAATATAAATTCTGTTACAATATGATCTCTTTTACCGTATCACTGTCCTCAGCAAGCGAAACCGCAGCTGTCCTGCCGTCTGCGCTTATTTCATACTCTCCCTTGAAACCGGTTATCTCAACCACGCCGTTTTCATCGGTCGTAAATTCAGCATGAGTCTCCCAGTCTCCGTGGATAAGCTTCATAAGAGCCTTATAGGAAAGCTTTTCCTGATTATCAACCGTCAGAACGCCCGAAGGAGCTCCGAGCCATTTCCCGTCCGTCAGATCCCATGTAGTTATCGCTTCAACCAGCGGATGAGCAAAAAGCTCTGTATACATCTCACACATCTGATTGGCCTGTCTTTCGAGCCCCTCAGGTGTAGAAGGCCAGGTTTCAACCTTAAAATCATTAAGATCCTCGATATCGGCCGGCATAAGGTCTCCGGAGATCAATGTATTCTCTGTAAAATGGATCGGTATCCCGAAATGAGAAAATCTGTCAAGCACCGCATGCAGCTTTTCCAATCCCCAGTATCCCTGATGCTGATGGCTCTGGATACCTATCGCAGAAATGGGAACCCCCATCTCAAGAAGTCCTTCAACAAGTATCTCATATGACTGTGAAGTATTGAAATCATTTATAAGGAGAGTGGCCGAAGGATTCTCGGCCTTAGCTGCCTCAAACACTTCCTTTACAAGCTTAAACCTGCCGTACTGCTTGCAGATCCTGGTTATGGCATTGTCATATTTGTCAAATACAGGCATAATAACAACTTCGTTAATGACATCCCACTTGTCAACCAAACCTTTGAAGATGCTTACTTCCCTGTGGATACGTTTCAGCTGCTTGTCAAGGATCTCTTCATTGGAGTAATCCATAAGCCAGTTGGCGCACGCCGTATGCCAGCAGAGGGGATGACCTTTAACGGTGATCCCGTTATCTTTAAGCCATTTTGCGGAGGCAAGTGTCATCTCCTGATTGGGCTTGCCTTCTATGTGTTCATAACCGCCCCAGTAAAAAGGGATCGTTCCGTAATTGAAAAGCTTCTTAAACTTTTCCATCCTCTCAATTGAGCTTTTCTTCATCATCTTCATCTTTTCCGGATCTGCTCCGGGGAAAGTGAAGTCATCGGGCATAACAACTCCGGCAACATCAAAGGCTCCGCATCCGAACAGAAACTTATGTGTTTTCTGATCGGCTTTTATCCCGGTGTTTTTCAGGGGATTTCCCGAAGCATCTTTAAGTAATAATTTAACGGTTGCTTTTCTGTGATTAAATTTATCCATACTCTTCTCCTAAATATATCAAAATTGAGATGTGAAGCATCACCCGGGTACCCGGGGAACGCTGAAGGCATTTTCAAGGTGGCATTGACTTTCTACCGGACTTCCGGGATGCTTATGAATACATACCTTCTCCGTTCAATATCCGGCTTACAAACTGTCTTTTATTTCAGCGTATAATTCTTCAGATCCGAAGAAATGGTATTTGCATACTGATTCAAGTTTTCCGAAACACTTGCAATATTATTTGTTTCACTTGATATCTTACCGCTCTCAGATACAATCTGATCACTTAAGGTAAGTATCTTCGAAATGTTTGCGGCCTGCTCCTTGGTGGTCGATGCGTTATTTGTCGCTACATTGCTTATGCGGCCTATGCCATCGACAATCTGGGTGATGCCGTCGGTTGCTTTGCTGATATCGGCGAAAATCTTGGCAAAGGACTCATTTACCTTGCTCACGCCTGAAATACAGGTTTCCATATCCTTAAAGCAGTCATCTGCCCTGCTGTTGATGTTTTCCATGTTCTTTGTAATGTTATTTACAAGACGGCGTATATTATCAGTTGCTTCTGAAGACTGCCCGGCAAGTGTACCGACTTCATCGGCAACAACCGCAAAGCCTCTGCCGGCCTCTCCGGCCCTTGCGGCCTCGATGGAAGCGTTAAGAGAGAGAAGGTTGGTCTGTGCGGAAATGGCATTGATGGTATCTGTAATACCCGTAACTTCCTTGACGGTCTCTGCTGTTTTATGGATGATATCCGTCAGTTCGCTCATTGTATCGTTCAGGATTTCGATATTTCTTGTCATATTCTCCATCTCAACTTTGCCGCTTTCCGAAGAATTAACGGTTTCCATACAAAGAGTCCTTACACCTGAAGCATTTTCCGCAAGCGAATTGGATGTTGCGGCAAGATCCGATGCGGAACCGGCAATGTTTTCGATGGAACGGTTCATGCTGTTCAATACATCACTAAGGTTTTCAAGCGACTTCCCCTGTGCTTTATTTGAATCCGTAAGTATATTCGAAATATCATAGCACTTTCCGGCGTTCCTGTTCATCTCGCCCGAAATATCGGTCATACCGAGCAGGGTCTTTCTCATGCTAGTAATGTATGCATTAAGCTGCTCTACGAGAGTAGTTATCTCGTTGTTTCCTTCCGGTTCAAGAGATACCATGAAGTTTCCGCGGCTGATCTCGTTGATCTTTTCCGTTACCATTGTAACGGGATTAAGATATTTACTCATAACAAAGTAAAGGAATACGCTTAAGATCAGCAACAATATAAGTCCTATTACCATAGTGATAATGTTGGAGGAAAGGATTGAACTGCTGACAAAGCTGTAAGGAACGGCAGTAACAACTATCCAGGATGTATCCTGAATACCGGTTGCCACATACATCATCTTTCCTTCCGAGGTTTTTGTGGTAATAACCCTTTCACTGTCTGCATCTCTGCTGACCTTTAAAGATGAGAAGATCTCGCTTAAACCTTTAATTATGTAATTACTGCCGGAGGATACGTTCTGGCCCACAACACCCTTGTCGTTACTTACAAGTATGTCTTTCGTATCTTTATTTATTATGTAGAATTTAGCATCTTCGGCACTGGATTTAAAGAAATCCATCTTTTCGGCAACTTTATCAAAATTAATATCGCTGCTTAAGACTACATTTTCTCCAAGCTGTATTGCACAGGCAAGACAAGTCTTTCCGGTAGATGCATCCACATAAGGGTCAGAGGTGTATATCGCGCCTCTGTTACTTAAAGCACCCGTAAACCATACTCTGTCGGTGAACACAAAGGATTCATCCGGAACCCAGCCTGAACCGTCAAGGAAGGTCATATCGTTGCCATATCCGATATAGATGTCCTGTGAATCAGGGTCCTGCTTTGTAAGCTCTAACAGCATTTTTAAAGCATCTTCGTGAGACATATCGGGAATGCTCTTCATTACGTTTGCTATCTGTTCTACCCTGCTTTCGATATTACTCCACCAGTTATAAATCTCATTGGAATATGAAAGTGACTCTTCGCTTAAAAGTGTCTCCGTAAGTTGCACAATCCTGTCTGTCTGGATCTTACTGTTAACCGCGGTAATAATGACTATTACAATAAGCGCAGCCACAATGATCTCTGTCAGCAAAATGCTTTTCAACGATCTTCTTTTTTTCGTTTCCATATAAATGCCTCCTAAAAACGATATATTGTTTAAAAAATGTTACTTTGGTCTACTAAGACCTCCCATATTGAATCCTTAAGCGTAGCAAAAAATCTTTCGGAATTTATTTCGGATAAGATCCTTTTGGCTATAACCCAAAGAATGTCTATAAAAATATCAAAAGTTATTACGATGAGAGAAGTCTTAATTATTATAGAATAAAATTCGTCAAAATTCAAGAGATATATATACAAAAAGCAAAAAAACACATGTTTGGAACAACAATTTGTGAATCATTCTTATTGAAGTTATACCCATTAAATGCTATAATCGAGGTGACACTGTAAGAACCAAAACTTCCCATATGTCATTCTGAGCGAAGCGAAGAATCTTTCAGACTTCACAGTGAAATGAATAAACCGGGAAATATTAAGAATTTTCAGGAGGAGCTATGTCATTTTATAATTCAATGATGAAACTGATGTCCCGCATAGGGCGTACAGCCATTAAATCCCTTGATAAGATGTCTCTTGACCCGAGAGGCACGCAGGAAGAATTGCTTATGACGCTTCTTCAGGAAAACAGCAATACGGAATACGGAAAGGAATTCGGATTTTCGGAAATCCGTTCAATAGAAGAATACCAGAAAAAAGTGCCCGTCAGGGAATATGACGAGTTTGCCCCATATATTGAAAGGATGGTAAAGGGTGAGGAAGGTATACTTACCGCTTCGCATATAAGTCATTTTAACAAGACCTCCGGTACTTTGGGATGCGCAAAATACATCCCGCTTTCACAGAAGCAGGTCTCCGTTACGGGAAAATATCATGCGCTCCACACCAACGCTGTCATTTCCTCTCAGATAGGATATGGCTGGAACAACGGGAAAGGCATTAACCTGATGGAAGGTACGGCAGTCGTACTTGAAAGCGGTGCGACCTACGGAAGCGCATCCTCCGTGGCAGTCAAGAACGGACCGTTTAAAAATCTGTCCTCAAAAATATACACATCCCCCATTGAAGCCAAGCAGCCTGCAAAAGGAGTCATCACCAGATACATACATGCAAGATTCGCCCTGCAGGAACGTAAGGTAACCTATGTTGCCGCAACATTTTCAAGTATAATCCTTGAGATGTTCAGATATATAGAGGATCATCACGAGCTGCTCATAAAAGATATCGAAACGGGAACGATAGACGAAAGCATAGACTTCCCCTCCGAAGTAAGGGAGTCGCTTCTGAAAAAGATAAAACCGGATCCGAAGCGTGCGGCAGAGATAAGAAAGGTTTTCGAAAACTGGACAAACGAACCCTGGGCACTGAAGCTTTGGCCGAAACTTCAATATATCTACAGTGCCGCAGGTGCAAACTTTTCGCCATATACCGAAAAACTTAAGAAAAACATATTAGGCGATCAGGTTCATATTTTCTATCAGGGCGTTTCCGCATCGGAAGGAATGTTTTCCGCAGTCTATCAGATGGACAGGGAAGATTCGATCCTTGTTCCGGACGGATGTTTCATGGAATTTAAGGATACAGATGATGAAAATGCGCCATTTCTCACCATGGACCGGCTTGAAAAGGACAAATCCTACGAGCTGATCATAACAAACTATTCCGGTCTCTACCGTTACAGGATGCATGACATCCTTCGTGTAACGGGCTTTTATAACAAGACACCGCTTGTTGTATTTGAAAACCGGACAGGATATGCTGCAAATATACGCGGAGAAAAGACCTCCGAAGCAGCTGTCAGATACAGCATCGAAGAAACCGAGAAGGCTTTGGGACTTGATGTTTGGGACTATTCCATATATTCCGATGTGGATGCGGAGCCGCCGGCTTATGTCATGCTTACGGAGCTCAGTTCGCGCCCCGATGGCGTAACAAACGAGGACATCAGAAAATGCTTAAAGGAAAAGCTGATGCTCGCCAATAAAAACATAGTACATCATTTTGAGGACGGATATCTGGGCGACCTGAAGCTTATTGTCCTGCAGCCCGAAACCTATCTGCTCTACAGGGACGTAATGATCATGAAGGGTACATCAGCTTCCCAGCTTAAACCTGTCCATGTTATAAGAAACGAGTTCCAGCGTAAGTTTTTCTTTGCGCTCGAGGAAAAATACGGAGAAAACAGATAAGCTGCAGGACGCTCTCATTCTGTATGATACAGCTTACTGATAACCTCGGTTATACAGGCTGCGGTATCGCCCGCTGTCATGCTTATGGGATTTGACTTCTGTTCAGCCAGTTCGCCGGCCTTTCCGTTGATATAGGCGCCTGTCGTTACAGCCATGACGGTATCGTCGATATAAGCACATACTGCAGACAATATGCCCGAAAGCACATCCCCGCTGCCGGCGGATGCCATGCCCGGACACCCCGTATCCGTAATATAGGTACGTTCACCGTCGGTTATTATCGTTGCACAGCCCTTAAGGAGAAGTATAACTCCGGTTTCACGGGCATATTCTTCGGCAGTAAGTATCGGGGCAGCCTGTATTTCTTCTATTGTCTTACCACATAGTCTTGAAAATTCTTTAAGGTGCGGAGTCAAAACTACCGTACCTTTTGCATTTTTTATTGATTTACGTTCAAGACCGGCAAGCGCTGTGAGCCCGTCGGCATCTATGATAAGCTTGCCCGAAAACTCACGAAGAAGATACTCTGCAGCCTTCCCGGTTTCTTCCGATATCCCTATCCCCATACCAAAAGCAACGCTCTTTACATTTCCGGTCAGTTCCTTAAACTCATCTTCCTTAAACACCATTTTCCCTGCTGCATCGGAAAGCGGGAATACGGTACTTTCAAGTATGTGGCTGCTTACATCATGTATAAGCGACGCCGGAAGAGCTGCCTTAACCACACCCGCACCGCTCCTCATCGCTGCATTCGCAAGATAGGCGAGCCTTATGGCTCCGCTGTAACGCTCCGAGCCTCCTATAAGAGCTGTATATCCGTAGGTTCCTTTATGGGAATAGTTATCCCTTTTCGGAAGGGCCGCTGCTATGTCATTTTCTTCCGGAGATAGGTAAATCCTGCCCGTAGGAGCTATCCCGATATCACAGTTTACCTTCTGTTTCATGACATCCTTTGCCATGTTAAGAAAATGTCCCGGTTTAAAACTGCCTATGGATACGGTTATATCAGATCTTACGCAGCCGTCCTTTTCTTCGGAAAGCCCGGTGTCTCCGTTTAAGCCGCTGTTAATATCTACCGAAACAACATATGCGCCGCTTCCGTTGATGTTATCGATTATTGTTTTTGCAGGTTCCTTTACCTTGCCTTTAAAACCCGTACCGAAGATACAGTCGACTACCGTTCCGAATCCTTTAAATTCTTCTCCGTTCCATTTCTGCGCTTCGATGCCTTTTTTGCGGCAGATATCGTAGAAATATGCTCCGTCCTCGGAAAATCTCTCGTCTGTTAGGAAAATGCGGCATTCTATCCCGGCATCAAAAAGAAGCCCGGCTATAACATATCCGTCACCGGCATTGTTACCGGTCCCGCAGACTACGGCAACGGGAGGTTTCCATTCCGGTACGGCGTCAAACACAGCTTTCCCGGCCTTCTTCATCAGCTCTTTCCCGGGAATACCCGATGCTATGGTCTGAGCATCACTTCTTCTCATATTTTCAACAGACAGGACTTCTTTCATTTTCTACTTCCTTCATAATAAAAATATATAACGTTTTTATGGGATCATTATAATATACTCTCCCGGATAATTCAAGTAATCCTTCGCCAGCTCTTAGTATTACAAAAAGAGCTTAACTTAAATGACGCCGGAAATAAAAATAAATTGAAAAGAACCTAAAATTATGTTACATTTAATGATATATATAAATATCTGCCGGAATATATTCAGACGAAGCCGGGATAGTATAGTCCCTCAAACACAAAAAAGGAGGATGTTCTTATGAACGAAATCATTTCAAAAAGAAACCGTCTGCTTGCAGAAAAGGTGATCCATGGTCTCGAATCCAGAAATATGGAAGGCTTCTATGCCGAATCCAAAGAAGAAGCTCTTAAAAAAGCTCTCGAGCTTATTCCCGAAGGCTCTTCCATCGGTATGGGAGGCTGCATGAGCGCCATGGAGATAGGCCTGGTCGACGCTCTCAAAACAGACAAGTATAAATTCATAGACCGTGACCGTATGGAAGACAAAAGGAAAGCCATGATGGACAGCTATGATGCCGACTTTTTCATCTCCAGCGCAAACGCCATGACAGAAGACGGTATACTCATAAACGTAGACGGGAATTCAAACCGTGTCTCAGCTATCTGCCAGGGTCCCCGTCAGGTAATCTTTATTATAGGTATGAACAAGATCTGCTCCGACGTTGACAGTGCGATGAAGCGTGCCCGTAATGTGGCCGCTCCCATTAACGCACAGCGTTTCGGTCTCGCTACTCCCTGCTCGAAAACAGGCTCCTGCATGGATTGCAAGTCTCCCGACACAATCTGCTGCCAGATCCTTATTACCAGGTTCTCCCGTCACAAGGGACGTATCAAGGTAATCCTCGTAAACGACAGCCTGGGATTCTGATCATTATAACAAAACAGAAGATATCCCCCACCTCTTAGCGTAGCGAAGGATGACACTAACTCAACAGTATTGGGGGTAATTTTTTTATTCAATTTTTTTCATACTCTGCATAAACATATTTCTCGTAATACTCTTCCAAACAGATACCTTCGGAATAACAGGTCAGGGCAACTGCCTTTCCTACATAAGTAAAGTGATAAGGTTCGTCCATAACTCCCGTATATTCGGTTTTGTTACCGTAGTAACGCTTAATGAAACCGTATTTATAGGAGTTTTTTTCAAGCCAGTCGAAACCCTGTTCTGATGCATCAAAATCTATGGCATATCCCGTACGATGCTCACTGCTTACTCCCGGAACACATATAACTCCTCCCGAATGGTAAGGATCATCTCCGTAAGATGGGTTCTCGCCCATGCGGCGCTGCCAGTATCTGTTCTGTGTCTCAAAGGAACGGTATCCGCCTCCCGATATAATACTGTATTTATGTTTTCCCTCGTTATAAGCAGCATCTATCATTTCGGACAAAGGTCTGATCACTTCTTTCTGAAGCCTGCAGGTATCATAATCCCTCCATACCAGCTTTCTTGTGATCTCAGAATCTTTAAGATATACCAGACCCTTTGGCGTACCTGATTTCCTGATTATATTCGTAAAGTTTACAAGCATGCCCGGTTTTACGGAATATGCCTCATACGGAACCTCCTCGGGAGTAAGATGTGCCGTTATCTTACAGTCGGAAATCTTCTCCGATATCTGTTCTGAGGCTCTTTTTGTATCATATACATTTATCCTACAGGTATAATCCTTTCCGTTTTTGCCTGTTATCACAAGCTTTGTCTTCCCGGCTCTCTTTGTTTTTACCTTCCCCTTAGTATTTACCGACGCAACGGTTTCGTCTGCGATATTGTATGCCGCTGCTTTTGAACCTTTAAGCTTTACATAAAACATATCCCCTATCTCACAGTTTTTTTCCTTAACCGTGATATAGGCCTTTTTTGGGGTTTTGGCTTCAACCGTGGTATCCTTTACCGGAACGATCGTAAACAATAAACAGCACAGGAGTAAATAAATGATCGCTTTCTTTTTCACTGCTCTCCTCCTTGATTGGATACGTAATTTACAGACCCATTTTTGAAAAGAGTGCCGCAAAAGGAGTATTGGTCATTTCCTCGCTGTAGGAAGAAGGCTCTTCCGTTCCATCTGCGAAAAGGGTATCCTCCTTATCATAAGAAGGGGTATCAAGCTCTTTCATGGTTAAGGAAATCTTTCCGTCCTCAACCTTTAATACCTTTACCTTAACTTCCTGTCCCATCTTTAAAACTTCCGAGGGCTTAGAAATCCTCTTTTCGCATATCTGGGATATATGGAGAAGTCCGGTAAGACCGTTTTCAAGAAGTATGAATGCCCCGTAGGATTCCATTCTGTCTACTTTCCCCTCAAATATCGTTCCGGGAACAACCGCCGAGATCCTGTTTTTCCTGCCTGCTTCCTCTTTTTCCCTTAAAACCTGCTTAACTGAAAGAACCAGCTTTTTATTTTTGGAATCAGCTGTAATAACTCTTGCATTCAGTGTTTTTCCGACATATGAAGCCGTATCCTCAACATACTCCATAGAAAGCTGCGAAGAAGGAATAAATGCTTTTATGCCTTCAAGATAGGTAATAACACCTGACGGTACCTGTGCCTTAATGTGGACACTTACAGTTTCCTGTTTCTCAAATATCTGTTCTATCTTCTCCCAGGCTTCAAGCTCGCGCGCCTCCTTCATGGAAAGAAGAACATTTCCCTTACCGTCATCCAGCTCAACGACGATCACCTTTGTGTTATCCCCGATCTTTAAATCCCGTAAGGGAGAGAAATCGGGATCGTCGGATATCGCATCATTGGGAACGATTCCCTGGGTATAATATCCTATATCACAGGTTACCCCGTCATCATCAATATCAACGATCATTCCGTCAAGTACTTCTCCTATTTTAAGTACCCTGAATGAATTGCTGAGTTCATTTTCAAAATCTTTCATTGTTTCCGACATTTTCTTGTCCTCCGGTCTTCATAATGATTCCATTATACCGCATTTTTTTCAAATTACAAGATGCTGCATAGTTCTTAAATGTTCAAATATGACTAAAGTCATGCACATAATGTATCTTTTTTCACTACAAAATCTTTTTTCCCCGTGATATTATGACATCAAGGTTGAAAGTCCAAAAGCCGTTCAAGCCGCCTTGAAAAGGCTTCGTGGCTTTCAACCGTCCAAACAACCGAGAAGCAGCGAAAACCACGAAAGGAAACAAACCATGGAAACCATATTAAGAACAATCGACCTGACAAAGAAGTACGGCAGTAAGGTAGTAGTTGACAATTTGAATATCGAGATAAAAAAAGGCGAAGTCTTCGGACTCTTAGGACCTAACGGAGCCGGAAAAAGCACGACCATGAACATGATTTGCGATATAGTCCGTCCGACACTCGGAAGCATAGAGTTCATGGGAATGGATTTCAGAAAGAACAAAAGCGAGCTCTTAAGGAAACTCGGATATATCCCCCAGGATCTGGCAATTCACGGGAACCTGAAAGCATGGGAAAATGTAGAACTCTTTACTTCCCTCTACGGAATAAAGGGTGAAGAGTTAAAGAAAGCCATAAACGAATCTCTCGATTACGTAGGTCTTCTTGAAAGAAAGAATGATTACGCAAAGAATTTCTCGGGCGGTATGAAGAGACGGTTAAACATTGCCTGCGCCATCGGACATCATCCCGATCTTCTGATATTTGACGAACCGACGGTCGGCATCGATCCCCAGTCAAGAAGCTTCATCCTCGATAAGATCAAGGAATCCAACAAGAAAGGAACCACCGTTATCTACACCAGCCATTATATGGAAGAAGTCGAAGCGATATGCACAAGGATTGCCATCATGGATAACGGAAAGATAATAGCGATCGGAACCAGTGAGGAATTGAAAAAGCTTGTTGTAGACAATACCGAGTCGATAACCCTTGAGGAAGTATTCCTGACACTAACCGGAAAGAAGCTGAGGGATTATTAAGCAGTCATATATTACGGAAGGAAAACGGTAACATGATAAGATATCTGATAAAAAACAATATAAAGATAATGAGCAGAAGCATGGTAAACGTTCTCTGTTTTATCCTCTGCCCCATGATAGTTTCTGCGGTTCTCATAAGTGCCTTTTCATCACTTCTGAATAAATACGAAGGAAGTACGGAAAGCTTTATCGTCGGATACAGCATCAAAAGTAAAGACGGAAGTGAATCGATCAGGCAGCTCTTAAACGGTCTCGGTTCAAACAGTGATATAACGTTCGCGGAATATCAAAACGAGGATCCCGAAACGATACTGTCAAACAGTGAAGTGGCAAGTTTTGTGGAATTCGGAGAAAATGATTATAAAATATACGTAAAAGATGATTTTGAAATACAGGGCAAGATCATTGAGGGCATGCTTTCGGTATCCTTTAATTCCATGATAGCAAACGGAACGGAGCCACAAACGGCAGAGATCACTGTTAACAAAGCTGATTTTATCCCCCCTGTTGATTCGACGGATTACTATGGGATCATTTATATCGTTTACTTCGCATGGTGCGCGATAGTATGTGCCTCCGGTCTTCTTTCGAGCGAAAAGAAATACCGTATAGATAACAGATTCCGGATTTCGGGAATCTGTGAATTTAAGCTGTACCTGGCCAAATTCCTGTCGGTAAGTATTGTTGTTCTTTCCGGGATAACCGTTTCGGCACTTTTCTCAGCACTGTTTCTGGGTGTTCACTGGGGTAATATCCTGCTATCCGCTTTAATAGTGTTCATCCTTGTCATGGCCAGCACAGCTTTGGGCTTAATGTTCTATTCAATAACAAACAGTCTGGTACTTACGGTGATAATCGTATTCGCTATAGTATGGATACTTGGATTCATCGGAGGAAGCTTTGAAGTCTATATGTTTTCATCGACTCCAGAGAGCGTACGTGTTATTTCTCCGATATATCACGAAAACAGGGCGCTGATAGAGCTTCTGGTACAAGGGAAAAGTGACTATCTGCTTTCCGCTATACTTTATCCTTTAGCTCTTGTAATTGGCTGTTCAGGTATTTCCGTCGCAGCAAATCAACTCAGAAGGAGAGGAAGAAAATGATAATACTTTTTAAAACTACACTTAAGCTTTTGTTCAGGAATAAGGGTTTCTGGTTCTTCATGCTGCTCGCTCCTACACTTTCCATACTGATGCTTAGCCTAAAAGTTGCAGATAATACCTTATATACTGCCGATACCTATAAAACAGAAGTGACAACGCTTGAAGATGTGACCGACAAGGTTGCATATTACAATAACGGAATCGGAATGCTCGTTATAAAAGTATATGATGCTTCGGGAAGCGATCTGGCAGGATATTTTCTGGATTCCCTGTCAAAAAACGGTATGTTCAAGCTCTTAAGAGCTGATGCAAAGGGAATGGATGATGAAGCCTTCAGAGAAAGACTCAAAACGGACGGATATGACGACAGAATGAACGCCGCCGTATTTATTAAGGAAAACTTCGATGAAGAAATGAGAAACAAACACAGTGAAAACGCCTTCGAAATAGATTTACTGAGCGATGACGGAAGAAACGCCCTGTTTGAGACAGAAGCCAAAAACATCTCAAAAAAGATACTGTCGGCATACGATACCGTCAGGATAACGTCTGACACCAGCCTTTCCGCAGACACCGATGCGGTACTCACCGTTTTGAACCGGATGGACGGGAATCTCCCCGCAAAAGAAATCGTTTCCGTTTCAGATACTACCAAAAGAAAACTGACACAGAAACAGTCAAAACAAAAAACACTGATCGGTTATGTATTCGCATTTCTGACGCTGGGCTTTGTATTATGCGGAACCATGGTTTCACATACTGTTATCTCGGAACAAAAGGAGCAGGTGCTGGTAAGGGTCAA
The DNA here is from genome assembly GCA_016290905.1 of Lachnospiraceae bacterium. GTDB lineage: Bacteria > Bacillota > Clostridia > Lachnospirales > Lachnospiraceae > RUG11977. Next base: position 25,301 of record JAEEVO010000012.1, read on the forward strand.
GCTTGCAAATGTGGGAAATGTTACTTATTTCCTTGCAAAATATCTGGCCGGAGTAGTAATATCTTTTATGATGACTTTTATCCTTGCGGCCGGAACCCTGTTCATTTCGGAAGAAAAGATAGGAATGAGTCATTTACAGCTTATACTCCTGACCTTCCTTTTGGGACTTATCTTCTGCTCGATCAGCCTTCTTTTCGGAGTGATCTTCAAAGATATAATGAGCGCAAACGTTACGGCGTTTACGGTATGGAGCCTGTCTTCAATGCTTTCGGGTCTTTTCTTCCCGTTGGATTCCGCTACGAGCATGATAAAGATCATTTCCTCTGTTCTGCCGCAAAAATATTTCCTTGACGGCGCAGAAATGATTTTTGTAGGTGACAACATGGTGTATATTATGCTATTATGTATAACAGCAGCATATATAGCCTTGGTTGCAAGCCTCGGCGGATTAGGGATCAAACTTAAGAAAGCGGAAGCATGACTAAAAGGATTGAAGAAAATTACTTTCTGGTGATACGTATCGTTTTTCTGTTCGTATTTACCATATTCGGAATAATAAACAGCGATATGGCAGGGGCATCCTTCGGGATACTCCTGCTTAATATGTCTTTTGTTACTTCCATGGTCATAAAAGAACTTCTTAACGGAAAATGGAAGCTCATACCTTACGGATTCGCAATTGTTCTCTTTTGCATCCTGATTTCCTTTGTCGGCAAGGGCTATATACTTTTGGGCTTTCTGCTTGTCTTTGATATACTCTCCGATGCCGGTGCGGGAATCTGGGGATATGTTCTTGCTGCGGTGGGGGGAATAGTTCCCTCTCCGATAGGTCAGGTCGTTCAGCTGACAATCGTAGCACTCCTTGCAATATGTTATATCCAGCACTATTTCGTGGTTCTCTCATATAAAAAACAGATGCAGGAAGATACGATCATAGAGCAGAATCTTAAAAGGGATATCTATAAGAAGGATGCCGAAAACAAAGCGGAAATGCGCAGAAACATGCTTTTGGCCGAAAACAGGCTCTTAGAGGAGCGGTCCAAGCTTTCCCAGACACTGCACGATAAGCTTGGGCACAGCATAAACGGATCGATATATCAGCTGGAGGCTATAAAGGTCCTTATGGAAAAAGACCCCGAAAAGTCCCGCGTCATGCTTCAGGGCGTAATAGACCAGATGCGCACGGGTATGGACGAGATACGCGCGATACTCAGAAAGGAACGTCCGGAGAAAAAAGATATTTCCATGCTCCAGCTTTACAGGCTCACCGAGGAATGTAGAGAAAAGGGTATAGAAATGAATCTTTCCACCTCAGGCGATACTGCTCAGATACCCGAGAATATCTGGGAGGTCATCCTGGACAATACTTTTGAAGCTGTAACAAATTCTATGAAATATGCACAGTGTACCAGGATCGATGTGAATATCGTCGTAATGAACAAAATGATAAGATGCAGCATATCCGATAACGGGCTTGGATGCAAGGACTTTACTGACGGAATGGGAATCTCCGGAATGCGGAGCAGGGTACGTAACATCGGCGGAACATTAAGCTTTGAAACAGAAAAGGGGTTCGCCGTTAATATGCTTCTGCCGTTATGAATTTAATATTACATTATACGGGAACAGCAGATAAAGATTGGAGAAATTTGTTATGGAAAAAATAAAAGTTATAATAGCGGATGACAGCGATTTTGTCAGGGACGGCATGAAGATAATACTCGATGTGGATGATGAGTTTGAAGTCATAGGCTGCGCAGCCAACGGGAAGGAAGCAATAGAGATAGCTGAAAAAGAGGCTCCTGACGTCTTCCTGATGGATATCCAGATGCCGGTAATGGACGGTATTGAGGCCACAAAATACATAGTCGAAAAGAATCTCGGAAAAGTACTCATCCTTACAACCTTTGATGATGACGAGCTTGTTAAACAGGCCCTTAAAAACGGCGCTAAGGGATATCTTATAAAAAATCATACCCCGGAACGTTTAAAACAGATGATAAAATCCGTATACAGCGGGATCAGCGTGGTTGAGGAAAAGATGCTCGGAACGCTTACGGGTATCGGCGAAGACGCTTCCCTGTCCGGTTCAAAAAAGACTACCGGCAATACAGCAGACGGGTTCGACCCATCCGGGTACACCGAAAGGGAACTTGATATCATCCGGGCGGTAGCGGACGGCCTGTCAAACCGGGAAATTGCCGAAAAGCTGTTCATTTCCGAGGGAACCGTAAAAAATTACATAACCAACATCCTCTCGAAAGAAAACCTCTCCCACCGAACCGCGCTTGCAGTCTACTATCTCACCGGTAAAAAATAAAACAACACTAACCTAACTCTTCTTTACAAATCTGAAAATATATAGTATAATACAAAGATGTTTAAACTTTGACCGGGCAAAAACCGGAGATTGTTCCGGCACGGTCAGAAAAGAACACTATACTATCAGTATCAGGAGGAAACTTTATGTCAAACTTTTACATCACAACCCCGATCTATTACCCGTCAGGGAATCCTCACATCGGGCACTGCTACACGACCGTTGCGTGCGATTCCATTGCCCGCTACCGCCGAATGCAGGGACATAACGTAATGTTCCTTACCGGTACCGATGAGCACGGACTTAAAATCGAGCAGAAAGCAAAAGAGGCCGGTGTAACACCTCAGAAATATGTTGACGACATAGTCGAGATTTTCAAAAAGCTCTGGAGCTATATGAACATCAGCTATGACCGCTATATCCGTACAACGGACGATTATCATATCGAGTCGGTACAGAAGATCTTTAAGACATTGTATGACAAGGGTTACATCTATAAGGGCAAATACGTCGGAAAATACTGTACTCCCTGCGAAAGCTTCTGGACGCCTTCTCAGCTTAAAAACGGAAAATGTCCCGACTGCGGCAGAGATGTGGTTGACGCCGAAGAAGAAGCTTATTTCCTCAAAATGTCTCTTTTCGCAGACAGACTCGAGGATCTTCTGCTTAACACCGATTACCTTCAGCCGAAGACCAGAGCTATCGAGCTTGTAAACAACTTCATCAAGCCCGGTCTCGAAGACCTATGCGTTTCCCGTACCTCATTCACATGGGGAATACCGGTAACCTTTGATCCAAAGCATGTTGTCTATGTCTGGATAGACGCTCTCTCCAACTACATCACGGCTCTTGGCTATGAAAACGGAAAATATAATGATTTTGAAACCTTCTGGCCTGCGGATGTACATATGGTCGCAAAGGATATCATGAGATTCCACGCACTTATCTGGCCCGCAATGCTTATGGCACTTGAACTGCCGCTTCCCAAGCATCTTGCCGTACACGGCTGGATAACCTTTAACGGAGACAAAATGTCAAAATCAAAAGGCAATGTGGTAGATCCTTTCATTCTCGGAAACCGTTACGGCTGTGATGCCATACGTTACCACATCCTCCGTGAAATGGCACTGGGTGCAGATTCCGATTTTTCAAACGAGATCCTTATCAACCGTATAAACTCGGATCTTGCCAACGGCTTCGGAAACCTTGTATCAAGAACCGTTGCAATGGCTGACAAGTATTTCGGCGGAACCCTTCCGTCCGAGCGAGAGGACGCTCCCATTGATGAGGAACTTAGGTCCCTGGCAGTATCAATCTGCGGCAAGGTCGACGAATTTATCGATAACACTCAGATCAAACAGGCGCTTGAAACCATCTTCACACTTGTTGACAGGGCAAACAAATACATAGACGAGACCGCTCCTTGGGTTCTCGGAAAGGACGAAAGCAAAAAGGCACGTCTTGCTACCGTTCTTTACAACCTGCTGGAGTCGATCCGTATAATATCCACTCTCCTTTCTTCGTTCATGCCTTCAACCATGCCTAAGGTATGGGAACAGATAGGTGCAGCGAAGGAAGATGTTACCTATTTAAACGCATCGAAGTTCGGAGTACTTCCCGCAAACGTGACTGTTCACAAGGGAGAGATCCTCTTCCCTCGTATAGACGTAGATAAGGAAATTGACGAGCTTAACGCGATCCTTCTCGCAAACGCACCCAAACAGGAACCCGAAGACCCCGGTTTCACACCCGAGCCCCAGGCCGAGCAGATAGAGTTTGACAGCTTTGCGGCTGTGGATTTAAGAGTTGCAAAGGTAATCGAATGCGAAAAGGTCAAAAAATCAAAGAAACTGCTCAAGCTTCAGCTGGACGACGGTATGGGCGGAAGACAGGTTGTTTCAGGCATTGCACAATGGTATGAACCTCAAGACCTGATCGGAAAAAAGGTAATAATAGTCGCAAATCTTAAGCCTGTTGTCCTCTGCGGAGAGGAGTCAAAGGGCATGATCTGTGCGGCAGACCTTCCCGACGGAAGCTGTGCTGTCCAGTTTGCGGACGACAAAATGCCCTGCGGAGCAAAATTAAGGTAACTACGGTTCTTTATCAGAGTTTTTCAACAGATAAATAAAAACAGGAGGTAAGATATGAGGGTAACTAACGAAATTATTTATGTAGGGGTTAACGATCATAAGATCGATCTGTTCGAAGGTCAGTACGTAGTACCTGAGGGCATGGCTTATAATTCATACGTGATCGTGGATTCAAAAATCGCAGTCATGGATACGGTAGACAGGAATTTTACACACGAATGGCTTGATAATCTGGCAAATGCCTTAGGCGACAGGAAACCCGATTATCTTGTGGTCCAGCACATGGAACCCGATCATTCGGCAAACATCTGCAACTTCATGAATACCTATCCCGAAGCAAAGATCGTTTCTTCTTCAAAGGCATTCGCAATGATGAAGAACTTCTTCGGAAAGGAATTTGAAGACAGAAGGATTGTTGTTGCTGAAGGGGATACCCTTGAACTCGGTACCCATACCCTATCCTTCATAGGCGCTCCCATGGTTCACTGGCCCGAGGTCATCATGACCTACGACGCCAAGGATAAGGTCCTGTTTTCTGCCGACGGCTTCGGTAAATTCGGAGCTTTGGATGCAGAAGATGACGACTGGGCATGTGAGGCAAGAAGATACTATTTCGGTATCGTCGGAAAATACGGCGTACAGGTACAGGCTGTTTTAAAGAAGGCCGCCGCACTTGATATTGAAAAGATATGTCCGCTTCACGGTCCCGTACTTACAGAAAATCTCGGATACTATATCGATCTTTACAATACATGGTCAAGCTACGGCATCGAATCCGACGGCATCATGATCGCCTATACCTCCGTTTACGGAAATACAAAGAAGGCTGTCGAACTCCTTGCCGACAGGCTTAAGGCAAAGGGCTGCCCGAAGGTTGTCGTAAACGATCTCGCGCGTTCCGATATGGCGGAAGTTGTTGAGGATGCCTTCAGATACGGCAGAATCGTCCTTGCAACCACTACCTATAATGCTGATATCTTCCCGTTCATGAGAGAATTCATAAATCACCTGACCGAACGCGGGTTCAAGAATAAGACAGTCGGTATGATAGAGAACGGCTCGTGGGCTCCCATGGCCGTAAAGGTTATGAAGGAAATGCTTTCGGGCTGCAAGAACATCACTTATACCGACACAAACGTAAAGATTACCTCTGCCCTTAACGATGTAAGCAAGGAACAGATAGAAAAGCTTGCCGACGAGCTCTGCATGGACTATATGGCAGCAGCTCCCGATACTGCAAACAAGAACGATCTTACGGCACTTTTCAAGATCGGATACGGTCTTTATGTTGTTACGTCAAACGACGGAAAGAAGGATAACGGCCTTATCGTAAATACCGTATCACAGGTTACCAGTACCCCCAACAGGGTTGCGGTATGCATCAACAAACAGAATTATTCACACCACGTGATAAAACAGACCGGCATCATGAACGTAAACTGCCTGTCAGTGGACGCTCCTTTCTCCGTATTTGAAAACTATGGTTTCAGGAGCGGCAGGAATACCGATAAATTCGAAGGCGTAGATGTTCTCCGTTCCGATAACGGACTCATCTTCCTTCCGAGATACATCAATGCTTTTATGTCACTTAAGGTTGAACAGTATGTGGATCTCGACACCCACGGAATGTTCATCTGTTCGGTTACCGAAGCAAGAGTCATGTCCGACAGGGAAACCATGACCTACACCTATTATCAGGACAATGTTAAGCCGAAGCCCCAGACCGAAGGCAAGAAGGGCTGGGTATGCAAGATCTGCGGTTATATCTACGAAGGTGAGGATTTACCCGAAGACTTCATCTGTCCTCTTTGTAAACACGGTGCAGCAGACTTCGAACCGATCAAGAGCTGAAAACAGGAGAAACAAATTGAGACTCGATAAATATCTAAAGGTATCACGGCTTATTAAACGCAGAACCGTTGCGAACGAAGCGGCGGACTCCGGAAGGGTGCTTCTTAACGGAAAGGAAGCCAAACCGTCCGCAAACGTTAAAGTCGGAGATATCATTGAAATCGGCTTTGGAAACAAAACCGTCAAGGTAGAGGTGCTCGCAATAGCGGATACCAGCCGCAAGGAAGAAGCAAAGGAACTTTTCAGATATCTGTAGCATAAGCTTTTTCGACCTGAGTTTAAGAAAGGGGGCTCGTCCATGGCAAAAAGACAAGTGAAGACAAAAAGCCGTCTGGGACTGATATGCGTTATGTTTGTTGTCCTTTTGATATGCGGTTTCATTTATTTCAAAACCATGGAATTAAAGAACGAACTCATGGTCTTAAACTCCACGCTTGATTCCATACAGGAAGATATAAGTCTCGCAAGGAAAAAACAGGAAGATCTGAAAAACGAAGAAAAATACCGCCAGACCGATGACTACAAAAAGGATGAGGCAAAGGATATCTACGGTTTGAGAGATCCTGACGAGACCATATTCCTGCCCAATGAACCCGAAGGAAATTGACAGATGGATGAAGTCGAGAAGAAAGCACTTGCTTTTATAAAGGAAAACTGTTTTTTGGAAAAAGGTGAAACCGTGATCGCCGGTGTTTCAGGAGGGGCTGATTCCATGTGCATGCTTCTGCTTTTGATGAAGCTGAAAAACGATATGGATCTGAAGATCGTCGTAGCGCATGTTAATCACGGTATCCGCGGCATTGAAGCGGATGCCGATGAAGAGTTCGTCGGTGCTTTCTGCAGGACTCACGGATTGGCTTTCGAACCGGTTTTTGCGGATATCCCACGTCTGGCTGTAGAAACGGGGAAAACCTGTGAAGAGGCCGGCCGGGATTTTCGTTACGATTTCTTTAAACAGCTGGCGATAAAATACCGATCAAAGAAGATCGCCGTGGCTCATAACTGTGGCGATAATGCCGAAACGGTACTCTTTAACATTTTCCGTGGAACGGGTATCAAAGGTCTTACCGGTATAGTTCCCAAAAGGAACATTAAGGATGCGGACGGAAACGAGCTCTGTCTTATCCGTCCGGTTCTCTGTCTGACAAGATCCGAGATAGAAAAGTTTCTAAGTTCAATTAATCAGGAATATCGCATAGATCATACCAACAGCGATAATCACTATTCGAGAAACCGAATACGTAACGAGATCCTTCCTCAGGCAGAAAAATACATAAACTCAAATGTCTTAGGCCATATAGCCGCCTTAAGCCGTCAGGCTTCGGAGGTTGAAGATTATATTTCCCTTAAGACGGACGAAGCAATGAAATATGCAAAGCTGACTGTCCTGGAAGACGGATATATCGTCGACGGTTCTCTCGGTATCGAAGGCTTGTCCGGGCTTCATCCCGTTATAAGGACCAATCTTATCCGCCGGGTTTTCGGAAGTGTTGCCGGAAGGCTAAAGGACGTGGAAGATGTTCATATAAGGGCTATAGACGGATTACGGCTGGCTCAGAGCGGCAGATCGCTTTCGCTGCCCTACGGGATAACCGCCGTCAGGGAATATGATAATATCGTCCTGAAAAAAAGCCCCTGCCCAAAGGAGCTCCCGGAAAATCCCGATATAAAAGTACCGGATGTGAAAAAGCCGGCCGGTACGGGACCGGAAGTAAGCTTAAAAATTTGTGACAGGGCTCAGCTCGGAGAAATCCCCCGCGAAAAGAACATCAAATGGTTCGATTACGACCGGATAGGCTCCATGCCTGTTTTACGGAACATGAAAGACGGCGATTATCTTCTTATAGGAAAGGACCTGAACAAAAAGAGCCTGCGCCGGTTCATGATAGATAACAAAATCCCGCTGTCAGAAAGATGCGGTATCACTCTCCTGGCAGACGGAAGCCATGTTCTCTGGGTAGTCGGCTACAGACAGGATGAAAGCTGTCTTGTAACCTCCGATACTAAGAAGGTGCTCATAGCGGAAATAACTGCCTGACCGGAAATCTCGGATTCCCGATGCGTGCAGTATATATAAAGTAAGAAAAGGTGAATTAGAAATGGGAAAGTCTAAAGGATTTGGATTGTATCTTGCGTTTATTGTAGTTCTGATACTCATAGTGTATTTTACTAAAAATATCAGCGAGTCTAAATACGACAACTACACGTTCAAGGATTTTTCTGAAGCTTTGAACAATAAGCAGATACAGGCAGTAACCATTGTCCCATCGGAAGATGTCCCGATGGGCGTGGTAAAATTCTCCCTTTCATCGGGACAGAGGGCTAAGGTCACCTGTTCGGATGTAAAGGAAATGGAAAAGATCTTAAGAGAAGCAAACATCCCGTATTCCTTAGAGGAAATAGAAAAGCCGGGCTGGTTCTTTACAACTGTTCTACCCTATCTGTTGATAGCCGTTGTACTTATCGTCTTTATGATGATAATTACCGGACAGAGCGGATCAAACAGCGGAACAAAGGTAATGAACTTCGGAAAATCACGGGCAAGGGTTACCATAGGCAAGGACAATACGTTCTCATTCAAGGATGTAGCCGGTCTTAAAGAAGAAAAGGAGGATCTTGAGGAAATAGTCGATTTCCTGAGGAATCCCGCAAAATATACCGCTGTAGGCGCAAGAATCCCGAAGGGCATACTCCTTGAGGGTTCACCCGGAACAGGAAAGACGCTTCTCGCGAAAGCAGTTGCGGGCGAAGCAGGCGTTCCGTTCTTCTCCATATCGGGTTCCGATTTTGTCGAGATGTTCGTCGGCGTCGGCGCATCCAGAGTAAGAGAGCTCTTTGCCGATGCCAAGAAAAACGCTCCCTGCATTATCTTCATTGACGAGATAGACGCAGTTGCCAGACGTCGTGGTACAGGTATGGGCGGCGGCCACGATGAAAGAGAGCAGACCTTAAACCAGATGCTCGTAGAGATGGACGGTTTTGGTGTCAACGAGGGCATAATCGTTCTTGCCGCCACCAACCGTGTGGATATACTTGATCCCGCCATCCTCCGTCCCGGACGTTTTGACCGAAAGATAGTCGTAGGACGTCCCGATGTCAAGGGCCGTGAAGATATCCTTAAGGTTCATGTTAAAAACAAGCCGCTTTCGGATGATGTCGATCTTTCACAGATTGCCCGTACAACAGCGGGCTTTACCGGTGCAGACCTTGAAAACCTGATGAACGAGGCTGCTATCGTTGCAGCAAAGGAAAACAGGAAGTTCATCAACGAAGAAGATATTAAAAAGTCCTTCATCAAAGTCGGGATCGGTACCGAACGCAAGAGCAAGGTTGTTTCGGATAAGGAAAAGAAGATAACAGCTTACCACGAATCCGGTCATGCCATCCTTTTCCATGTACTTCCCGATGTAGGTCCTGTTTATACGGTATCCATAATCCCTACCGGATTAGGCGCAGCCGGCTACACCATGCCGCTTCCCGACAGGGACGAGATGTTCTATACCAGAAGCCATATGCTTCAGGATATCATGGTATCCTTAGGTGGAAGAATTGCCGAAGAGCTTATCTTTGAGGATATCACGACCGGTGCATCCCAGGATATTAAGAACGCTACTGCCACCGCAAGAAAAATGGTTACCCGTTACGGATTTTCCGAGAGCATCGGTATGGTTAACTATGATAATGATGACGACGAGGTCTTCATCGGTAGGGATCTTGCACATACAAGAAGCTACAGCGAGAATGTTGCAAACCGTATAGACGAAGAAGTTCACTCCATCATCGACAAATGTTACGAAGAAGCTAAGCGTATCATCAACGAGCACATCGAAGTGCTCCATAAGAGTGCCGCACTTCTTATAGAGAAGGAACGTATTACCAGAGATGAATTTGAGGCTCTTTTTTAAAAATGTTACATATTTTTGTAAAAATTGCTCAAAAATTAGTTAAAGAAAAGTAAATGTTTGTGCACACTTTTTTAAAAAAGATGCTATAATACATAATTGTAAACCCCAATACATTTATAGTTTTTGCTACACCCCAAACTAAGCGCATTTGGCGCTTATAGCAAAAATACCTTCTCCGAAAAAAGGATGACCCCCCCAGGTTGTCCTTTTTTATTTCGTTCCCCTAAATGCAAGAAAGTACATTGTTTTTAAAGTAATGTAATGATAAACTTAACATTATATTGAAAACGGTTCTGTCCGTAACATATTCGAAAGCGGTGAAGGAAATGTTTAAAAATCTGTTTAAAGGATACAGCAGGGATAATTTTAAAACAGCTCTGGCTATGGCATGGCCTGCCATAATAGAGTCTTTCTTTGTCGCATTTGCAGGTCTCGTTGACTCTCTCATGGTCAGCAGGCTCGGTTCTTATGCAGTAGCGGCAGTCGGGCTCACCACTCAGCCCAAATTTATGGGACTGGCAATGTTCTTTGCGATAAACGTATCCATCTCCGCTCTTGTCGCCCGCAGGTTCGGCGAAAAGCAGAGGGAGGATGCAAATACGGTATTCCTTACAGCTTTAATATTTGTCGTTTCCGCCGCCGTCATCTTAAGTCTGATCTTTGTTTTTGCAGCCGATCCGATCATCCGTTTGTGCGGATCTTCCGAGGAAACTGCAGAGGAACTGCAGACTCACGAAGCCGCAGTTGCATATTTCAGGATAATCATGGGCGGCATGATCTTTAACTGTGTACAAATGGCTATCAACTCCGCACAGCGCGGCGCGGGGAACACCAAGATAACCATGCGTACAAACGTTACCTCAAATCTTGTAAACATCATCCTTAATTACTGCCTGATCGAAGGACACTTCTTTTTCCCCGCTCTCGGCATCCACGGTGCAGCTCTCGCTACCGTCCTCGGAACGGTTGTATCCTGTATAATGAGCATTCTCTCCATAACGAAAAAGGACACCTTCATAAGCATCCCCTATATCGTTTCAAATAAAATAAGAGCATCAGTCGCTTCCTTTAAAAGCCTTGTCAGGATAGGCTACGGAATATTCTTCGAACAGATTCTCATGCGTATCGGTTTCATGGCAACAGCCGTAATGGCGGCAAAGAAAGGCATGGATGCCATGGCCGCCCATCAGGTCGGGATGAATCTTATGGGACTTACCTTCAGCTTTGGCGACGGTCTCCAGGCCGCTGCTGTAGCTCTTATCGGAAGATCCTTAGGAGAGGGCAAGCCCGAGCTCGCAAAAAATTACGGAAAAACGTGCAAAGCCCTCGGTATGATGATTGCCAGCGTACTCATGCTCGTATACTTCTTCGGAGCACGCGGGCTCATGTCAATGTTTTTCGAAGAGCCTCACATCGTAGATATCGGCGTATCGATAATGAGAGTCATTCTCTTTGTTGTACTCTTCCAGATAATCCAGGTTATATATATGGGCTGTCTCAGAGGTGCCGGGGATACTCTCTATACTGCCTTTGCAGCTACTATGTCGGTAACTGTCATAAGAACGCTTGTCTCATGGCTCGGCGGTTTTGTCTTTGATTTCGGTATAATCGGGATATGGTTCGGAGTCCTTGCGGATCAGATGTCAAGATTTGCATTTGCCAGCATCAGATACCGCATGGGAAAATGGGTAAAGATAAAAATCTGATATAAAATGTAAAAAAGGACAACCTGGGGTGGTTATCCTTTTTTCGGAGAAGGTATTTTTGCTATAAGCGCCGATTGCGCTTATTTTGGGGTGTAGCAAAAACTATAAGTGTATTGGGGTTTACAATTATGTATTATAGCATCATTTTAAAATAAGTGTGCACAAACATTAAAAAAATTATTATTCTTTTTTGCCAAAATTGCACAAAACGGAACAAGAAATGATTTGCATTCACTCAGGAAAAAAGTATAATGATGGTATAAACCATAAAACCGGCGGAACAATGTCGTGAAAGGAAATTATCATGAAAGATTTTTTAAAAACTCCCCCTATGGGCTGGAACAGCTTCGATTACTATAACACTTCGGTTACTGAAACAGACGTCAGGGCAAATGCCGACTATATGGCAAAGCACCTGAAGAAGTTCGGATGGGAATATGTTGTGGTGGATATTGCCTGGTATTATGATGAGGAGGGAGAAACTCGTGATAATTTTGCGTATATCCCCTTCGCCAAAGTTGAGATAGACGAGTACTCCAGACTCTATCCGGATCCTAAGAAATTCCCTTCATCAAAAGATGGAAAAGGATTTGGTCCATTAGCGGAATATGTACACAGTCTTGGCCTTAAATTTGGTATCCATATCATGAGAGGCATCGTCAGAAGAGCAGCATATATGAGAACAAAGATAAAAGGAACCGATATAACTGCAGATAAAATCGCCGATGCTCATTCAACATGTTTCTGGAATCCGGATATGTATGGCGTAAACCCTAAAGCAAAAGGAGCACAGGAATACTATGATTCTCTCATGGAGCTTTATGCTTCCTGGGGTGTGGACTTCATAAAGTGTGATGATATATGCCGTATGGACGCAGCTTCATCAAAGGATGAGATCAGGATGCTTCATAATGCTATAGAAAAATGCGGAAGGGACATAGTACTCAGCCTGTCTCCCGGACCCGCAATCCTCGACGAACAGGAGTTCTATCACGAAAATGCGAATATGTGGCGTATAACCGACGATTTCTGGGACAGATGGGATCTTCTCCTTGATATGTTTGACCGCTGCAGAAAATGGCAGCCTTTCGTTAAGGAAGGCGGATATCCCGACTGCGACATGCTTCCTCTCGGAAAGCTCGGAAAGGGCTTCGGTTCGGAACGTACCACGAACTTCACCTATGATGAACAAAAAACGATGATGACGCTCTGGTGCATCTTCCGCTCTCCGCTCATGCTCGGAGCCGAAATGACAAAGCTTGACGAGCCCACGCTTGAGCTTCTTACCAAGGAGCCCCTGTACAAAATGATGAACAGTATCACAAGCTCTTCGGAAACCTTCTGCAACGATAACTTCATCATTTGGGAAGCAGTAACTCCCGAAGGAAACTATGCTGCTGTCTTTAACATTTCCGACAAGGCCGCGGACGCACCTTTTGAGAAGCTTGACAAAAAATATGACGGCGCTGTAGAGATCTGGTCCGGAAAAACGATTAATTTTGCTGACGTCTGCACGATACCTTCACACGGAGCAATCCTGCTTTCAATCTGAGAAACCGGTGAATCAACTATCAGTTGAAAGACATGAGTGTTCTAAAGTCATTAAGTTAACTTCTGTTTGTCATCCTGAACATCAGCGAAGGATCCTATTACAACTATGAAAAAGAATGACGAATTTGAGATAGATATAACCGATATCGGGAATGATGGCGAAGGAATCGGTAAATATGAAGGGATGACCTTCTTTATAAAAGGAGGCCTTCCCGGTGACCGGGTCCTGGCCGGAGCCACAAAACTAAAGAAAACCTACGGATACGCACGACTGGTGAAGGTGCTGAAGCCTTCGCCTTTTCGTGTTACTCCGCTCTGCCCCATAGCCGAAAAATGCGGAGGCTGCCAGCTCCAGAGCCTTGACTATAAAAAGCAGCTGGAACTCAAAGAGCGAAAGATAACCGAAAACCTCATCCGTATCGGAGGCATATCTCCTGAGTTTATCAGTGAAAAGATGGACCCCATAATCGGCATGGACAATCCTTTCCGATACAGAAATAAGGCTCAATACCCGGTCGGTACCGATAAAAACGGAAATGTTATCGCAGGCTTTTATGCGGGAAGAACCCACAGCATCATTCCAAACACAAAATGTTATCTCGGTGCCGAAGAAAACGAAGCCATATTGGGAACCATCCTTTCATACATGAAAGACAACTATGTTCCGGCATATGACGAAACGACAGGTAAGGGACTTATACGGCATGTTCTCATCAGGAAGGGTTTTACCACAGGGGAACTCATGGTATGCCTTATAATCAATTCCGACAAAAAGGAAGAGCTGCCCAATCAGCAGCAATTAATAAATAAACTGACGGAAATTCCCGGGATGAAGAGCGTTTCCGTAAACATAAATACCGAAAACACAAATGTCATCATGGGTACGGAGGTACATACCGTCTGGGGTGATCCGACCATTTCGGATGTTATCCATGTACGGGACATGCAAAAGGACGGATATCCTTTTACTGGATATTCCCTTATCTTTAAGATATCTCCTCTCTCCTTTTATCAGGTAAATCCCGTTCAGACCGAGAAGCTCTACAGCCTTGCCCTCGAATATGCCGGACTTACGGGAAAGGAAAGTGTGTGGGACCTTTACTGCGGCATAGGCACCATTTCACTCTTCATGGCACGCAGGGCAAAACAGGTTTACGGAGTTGAAATAGTTCCCCAAGCAATAGCGGACGCAAAAGAAAACGCCAAAAGAAACGGCATCGCAAATGCAGAGTTTTTTGTAGGAAAAGCGGAAGAGGTACTCCCTGCATTCTATAACGAACTGCAGGATAACAATCTTTCCGCCAAAGAAAGCTCGCCTGCAAAAACACCGAAGATGAACGGAATGGACAGAGAGAAAAGTCCGGAACGCTCAAAAGCGCAGATGCTCCACCCGGATGTCATAGTTGTGGATCCGCCCCGAAAGGGCTGTGACGAAGCCTGCCTTTCGACAATGTTAAAGATGCGGCCCGACCGCATTGTATATGTCAGCTGTGACAGCGCCACCCTTGCCCGTGACCTGAAAATACTTTGTGACGGCGGTTACGAGATCAAAAAGATACGCGGCGTAGATCAATTCGGACATACGGTTCATGTGGAAACGGTTGTTTTACTGACGATAACACCATGATTTAAATGTAAGCAGACAGATAAACAGCAGCGGCTATCAAGGAGGCAATTATGCTAAATACGAACACGCTCATCCGGAAATTCGCAGCTTCCGGGATTGGATGCCTTATCATTACAGACCCTGAACGGAATATCGTCTATCAGAACGGAAAACCGTATGTAGATCAAGCTCATTGGACTAAATGGAGCACAGGTACCCCGGCCGAAATGACAGAAGATCAGGTTGTGGAATGGGAAATCGCCGAAAAAGATACAGGTATATATTATAGAATTCATTCCGCAAAGATTACGGACGAAGGTAAACTCTGGCTTGTTCATCATATCTATGACATAAGCGATTTTGCCAAATTATCCCAGGATCTGTCCAGGTATTCACGAGACTGGAAAAACCTTTCAGCCTGTCAGCAGGAAATGATAAGTGCGCTCTCCGATGACTGCAGGGCAATTTTACCGATAGCCGTAAAATACCTGAAAACAGACCTTGCAAAATTGTTCATTAAACGCCGGGATGCACTTGAAACATATACCTTAAAAAAGAATGAAACCTGTATAAACGCAACCAAATCTTTTTCTGTACACACAGATTGTCACTATAAAGCAGGTGAAATATATCCGCTTCCGGATACAGACGGAGAGTTTCTTTGTTGTGCCGGGGGAGATACCGTATCGGGTGAAACATACGCCGTACTGGTAAAAACCGGCGACAACATGCTGGATAATATGCAGTATCCGCTTTATTTCAACGTATTCAAACTGTTCATAGAAAACACCCTTTTGCGAGAGAAGGTCACCTTTGAAAGTGAACATGACCACCTAACAGGACTCTATAATAAAGGCAAATACCTCGAAATGTTAAAAAACGATTTCCCGTTTTATGACAGTATCGCCATCTTTAATATGGATGTGAATTATCTGAAGCGTACAAACGACACTTTAGGTCATGAAGCCGGAAACCGTCTGTTGACAAAAGCCGCCGATTCTTTAAAAGCCATTTCAAACGAAAATATCTTTCCTTTCCGGCTCGGAGGAGACGAATTTATGCTCGTTGCTTCCAACGTTGACGAAGACCGGGTTCAGAAAATCAAATCCGATTGGGAAAAGAAGCTTAACGAGCTGAACACAACCGATCCGGAAATAGAATGTGTGATAGCCTGTGGTCTCGTATTCGGGAAAAAGCCTTACGACCTGGGCGACATACTCGGAAGAGCCGACATTCTTATGTATCAAAATAAACGCGCGATCAAGATCTCACGCGGTGAGGATCCCAATTCCAGATAACAGATTTTGGTAATTTTTTAAAAAGTATTTCTTTAAAAAACTGAGCCCCCTTAACAGCTGTTAAAGGGGCTCTAAAATCATATTTTTCTATATTATACGGCGGCCGCTGCTGCCTCCATATCCTTCTGTACCTTCTTGAGGTCTTCCCTGATACTTAAGTGCTGAGGACATGCCTTCTCACATTTACCGCATTCCTTACAATTTATAGCTTTCTTTCCGTCTTTCTCCATACCTTCCCACTGCCATTTGACAACATTGTAATTCTGATACATATGATAGCGGTTCCAGACACTGAAGTTGCCGGGTATATCTACACCGAAAGGACAAGGCATACAGTATCTGCAGCCGGTACAGCCGTTCTGTATCCTGCTGTTCATGATCTCCCTGATCCTGTCAATTGCTTTATACTCATTTTCATTCATGGGAATAAAATCATTAAAGGTTGCCAGATTATCGTCAACCTGATCCATAGTTGACATTCCACTCAGCACGGTCAGGATGTTCGGCAGAGTTGCAACATATCTTAATGCAAATGACGCTGCGCTCTTACCGGGACGGACACTCTCAAAAACATCCATGATATCCTGTGAAAACGAAGCCAGCGAACCTCCCTTGATCGGCTCCATGATAGTAAGCGGGATACCCTTTTCCTCTGCAAGCTTATATCCTTTAAGACCTGCCTGCTCCTCTGTATCCATATAGTTCAGCTGTATCTGGCAGAAATCCCAGTCTCTGTAATTTATTATCTCTTCAAAGGCCTCATAGCTGTCATGGAAGGAAAATCCCAAAAACCTTATCTTTCCTTCTGCCTTTAACTCCTCAAGCCTCTTAACACAACCTACCTGAAGCATCTTCTCCCAGCTGCCCTTGTTCATGGCATGCATAAGATAAAAATCAAAGTGATCGACCTGAAGTTTAGATAACTGTTCGTTGAAATACTTATCCACATCCTCTATCGTATTTACAAACCAAACCGGGAGCTTTGTCGCAAGATAGAAAGAATCCCTCGGATACTTCTTCAATACCTCTCCCACAAACAGTTCGCTCTCACCGCCATGATAAGGATAAGCGGTATCGATATAGTTTACGCCCGAAGCTATAGCCTTATCGATCATTTTCTCAGCCAGCGGCCTGTTTATCTTTCCATCCTCTCCCACAGGGAATCTCATACAGCCGAATCCCAACAGCGATACATCAATACCTAATTTTTCAAACCTTCTCTTTTCCATGATAAACCCCTTTCATTATACGAAACCAATATCACTTCAAATTC
Source organism: Lachnospiraceae bacterium (assembly GCA_016290905.1). GTDB lineage: Bacteria > Bacillota > Clostridia > Lachnospirales > Lachnospiraceae > RUG11977. Next base: position 42,901 of record JAEEVO010000012.1, read on the forward strand.
AGTTTACAATAATCCGGCATTTTTTTCAATGTTTTTTCTTGCGTTCGCCTGTTATAATCTTGCCAGCCCGTCAAACATCCGGAGTATTCTAAGTCCATTAAGTCAGTGTCATTCTGAGCAAAGCGAAGAATCTTTAAAAATCTTCTTGACATATACCACAATTTTTGATAGAATAACATTTGCGTTGAAAAACGTAACAAGTGAATATCGAGCTTATAAGTTCGGACCTGGAGAAGTACTCAAGAGGCCGAAGAGGCGCCCCTGCTAAGGGTGTAGGTCGTTTGCGCGGCGCGAGGGTTCAAATCCCTCCTTCTCCGTTGAAGAAGAAATGCTGAAAAGTCTTGTAAAATCAAGGGTTTCAGCATTTTTTCTTTTTTATTGACACTAAATAAGATATATGATAATATACTATATAGAAAAAGTAGATTTCTGTATAGTTTTTTGGAAAGAAGGTGAACCTATGTCAGCATCAGAAGCAGTAATTAATAATAATGGTGAGACTCTTTATGGATATCTTGTTAGAAATTATGTAAAAAAAGGTGAGCCGATATTTGTTTCTGAAGTAAATGAAAAGTTAAGAGCAGATTTAAAGCAGAGTTTCAAGAAACTTTCTGATATTGGTAAGTTAAAGAGATTCCAGAAAGGTATCTATTATCTTCCTTATAAAAATATATTAGGTCTTGAAGGCAATCTTGACCGTGAGGAATATCTAAAGAAGAAATATCTTGACAATGGTGATATACAAGGCTACATTACAGGATTTACGCTTGTTAACAGGGCAGGGTTAACCACTCAGGTTCCGGCAGTGTTGGAAATAAGATCTAATGCGGCTACGACGGAACAGAGAAAAGTAGAGATAAACAAAAGGAACATCATAGTATATAAGCCTTATGTACATATTACGAAGGAGAACAAAGATATACTGCAATTCCTTGACTTGATGTGCTATATTGGTGACTATAATGAATTTTATGACGAGGATAAAGATTATTATATCAATCGTCTGAACAGATATATAGAAGATAAGCACATTGACCTGAAGCAATTGGATAAATATATACCTTATTATCCGGATAAGGTACTTCGTAACCTATATTTAGGGGGATTATATGGCATATTGGTATAAGGATAAAAAAGAAGAATGGCGGGAGTTTATCTCTCTTATCTCTCAGGAAACCGGACAGGATAATCTTATGATAGAAATCAAAAAATAATAACTGAACCAAAGGCACAGTTTAAATTTTTTCAAGGAAAAACGCCCGGACGCATCCGAGCGAATTCCCTCTTTGCGTATCGGGGATACGCGAATCCCTTCAATGCTCCGGCGAAACGCCGTATATCTCGAGCACTGAAAATCTTTATTCATTACCATTAAACATTTTTAATAGAAAACCTGTTTATTATCAATTATTTTGTTTTCAATGTACATTAATTTTTGAATTTATACATTTATCATCTTAACATATTCAAAATTTTTATTCAATAATAAAATTACCATCTGACCTGTTATTTTACAGGGGGTCAACTGCAAGACTCCGGACGAGATCTCAATATTTACGTTTCCATTGTTTCCGTTGTTTCCATATATTTTCTATATAATAGATATGTACACACTCCCAATAACTCTGCACAAGTCATCAGCAACATCAGCAACATCGGCAACATCGACAACCGTTGCAATGATTCTTGCATTTAAAATCTCGGACGGGGGATTGCAGTTGACCCCCTGTAAAATAACGGGGAAGATGGTACAGAGAAATCTCTGTTGTAAGAGGAAAGATAACGACACCAGACCAGGCAAGCCTCTCTGACTTGCCCGTTTTTTACTTTCAAAAACTCTATTTTAGAGTTGTATGAATCGTCGTAGTAACTTCCCAATACCCACCACGTGTTCTACTACCGTGCCGAATAATTTGTCCGTCTTCACGAAGTTGTTTAATATGCCTTTCTACGGTACGTTGCGATACAGACAATTGCTTTGCTATTTCTGATGATAGAACTTTACTATCGGCACTGATTAAATTCATTATGGATGCTTTCAGATCTGAATCTTCCACCGATTTTTCACTGAACTGTTCTCCGACATTCCCGACATCATTTCCGACATTTCCGACATCATTTCCGACTTTTGCCGACGCATTACCGACAGATGTCATTGGCTTACGATATAAATTTACCCTGAACATTTCCGGCATTTCAATAAATTCCGGATCAGGTAATCCATATTCCTTTGCAGCATTTCGTATACGCTTAAATCCTGTTCCCCATGCTTCAATCAGTCCTATCTGGCTAAAAACATTGGCGATTGCACGATTTCTCAACTTAGAGTGACCCTGCATTGCTTCTTCAAATGTAAGTCCATTATAAAAACCACCTGGTGATGTTATTTCCAGCCGATCATCAAAAACAGCCACTTGTACACAGGATTCGTCGGTCATGTTGCGATGACAGTGGGCATTCACAATCATCTCCCTGATGGCCTCTATTGGCAGTTCATAATCTTCTTTCCTTATCAAGCCTTCTATCTTTGCTCCCAGTCTTATGTTCCTTAGAACAAAATCTATTGAATCTTCAATCTGAGAATAAAGAGGTCCTTTAAACTCTCGCTTATCCAAAAAAACTACTCTATCATTTCCCTTAAACACTGCACACTGCGTTTTTGAAAATTGATAATAATCGGATGTCAACAAAACAAATGCATTTGATGCCAGGTACCCTTCATTTGTCTTTTTAATGATTTTCCAATCTTCAAGATTTGTTCTTGTTACTGCAGGCAGTGCCTTTGTAAGTACTTTTCGTTCCTGCATATCTTTACGATATCTGTTCATGTCCCGGCACAGTTTCTTAATAGCAGTCTCTTTAACTTCATAGCCTACACAGATCAGTTCATCCCAAGAAATTTTTGCTCCTTCCATCTCCAGTTCTTTTATTTTGTCCAAAGATGCAAGTCGTGTAGTACCGGCAACACGTATATATGTACCTTGCTCCATGCCTTTTAATTTCAGATAGTAAGGTCTCTTTGGTTCCGGAGGCACAGTCACCACTATAATATTTTTCCCTTCAACCGTACAAGGTTCAATTTCCGGAACAATCTGCGGTTCGATAGAATCAGATATGGTATTAGCAATTCTATCCATAATCTGAAACAAAATTGACTCGTCTATTCCTACTATCTCCCTGGTTTCATCAACTATCCCAAAGAAGATTTTCCCGCCCTGAGAATTGGCAAAAGCTACTATCGTCTTTGCATATTTCTCTGAATTCTTGGGGAGCATCTCTTTGAATTCAACATTTTTCGATTCACCACGGATAATTTCTTCAACCATGGTCTCAACATCTGATTTTACAACTCCTCTCAATGTTCACGTCCCCCTTAAAATATTCTAATCCCCTATTATAACTTTCAGGATATCTTGATTAATGTTCGTTTTTCTTTAATTCTTCATTAAGCTCTCTTAAACGCTTTTCCAAAGCTTCTTTCTCCTTCTTTTTATCATCAACAGAAGGTTTCCATATCAAAGCATCCGGAAATGTCCACTCCCAATCAAGGTACTCTATCAGTAGAGCTGCCCTTTCTTCTTTCGAAGCATTCTCCATTCTGTTACGCACACTTTCCTGCTTCTCATACCACTTTTTAATATAATACTACATCGTACTACGGGTGCGTTCCTCCTTGAACATCATATAAATTTCACCATCTTTCTCAACTAATGACAAGCCGTGCTTCTCCTCAAGCTCAAAAAGAGCATACATAGAGCCGTCATAAGTCGTAAGCACAGGATCCGTCAATGCTAAAGTAGATACCCCTAATACACCGGCAATCTCTTTCAGTCGGGATGTTTTTGGCTTACGCTGTCCGTTCTCGTATTTTTGAAGCATATCTTGAGAAATCCCAACACTCTTAGCAAGGTCTACAAGCTTAATTTTCTTGCTTTCTCTTATCTTGCGGATACGATGACCTATCCTTTCAGCAGAATCTTCGTCATTAAAGTCCGCCATATCACTTCCAAAAGTATTATCCATTATTATTATATCATCATTCATGAGCATTTATTTTCCTTTTTTGATTGATTTATTGTGTTTACAGCAGTATCTACTGCTGTAAACATATTATAACACACTTTTTCATCTATGAGAACTAAAAAGATAAAAAAAGAACAAATTATTTTTAAAAAAGACTATTTTTGTTCTTGACAGAACTTTAAAGATGTGATATAACCTTTTTAGAGTTTCAGAACATTATTGTTCTTTGTAGAACTGAAAGGAGTATTATGAACGATTTACTGAAAGATTATCCCGAAATTCTTGATGTAGCCATGGTGGCAAAGTTATTAAGGGTTACATCTAAAACTGTACGAAAGCATATTGACAAGGATGAGATTCCAGCTATCAAAGTAGGAAAGATTTACCGAATCCCCAAAAACTGGTTAAAAGACTATTTTAAAGACGAATAACGCATTAAGGAGTAAACACACTATGAATACTGAAAATACCATTATTCCATCTAAACTCACATTACATAATGATCTTTGCAATATCAAGGCATTAGACGCGAATCTTAACAAAAATATTAGAAGGAATGTTGTAGCCGGTACACCTGTAATATATCAAGTTCCGGATTTAACACAAATTATGCACATAGGTCGCGACAAGGCTTACGCCCTTATGCGTTCAAAGGCTTTTCCTTCTATCAAAATTGGCAGTACCTATATCGTAACCAAGGACAAGCTTGAAGAATGGCTTAATTCCGTTAGCGGAAAGGATTTTAAGCTATAGAAAATATAATGTAAAAAAACAAAGGAGGTTAACCTTGAGTAACAACGAAGCTATCGATAACGTTTTAAAAAACAAATCAAAACGTACAAAGGCAAAAAACGGTGATGGTTGTTGGATGAAAGTAAAAAATGGGTATAAATACAAAAAACAGTATGGTTTTAAAGCTGATGGTAAACCCTTAATTCTTGTCACAACCGGGAAGACCGAAAAAGAATGCCGGACTAAAATGGAAAAACGCATAGCGGATATAAAACAGAACACTATGACTTCGGATACCTGTGCTAAATTCACTTTAGCAGAACTCTGTTATAAACATCTTGATGTTCATCTGTCTGAAATCGAAAGGCTTAAACCTAATTCAGCAGATCGACGAGAAGGTACTATCCGTAATCAGGTGGAAAACTACCCGATTGGCTCACTCCAAGTTTCGTCAATATCATCCTGGGACATTGACAAACATATAGAAGGGCTAATATCCGTTAAGAAGTTGTCCATATCCAGCATTGAAAAAGCATACAATGTTATAAATTCCGCCTTCAAGTGGGCCATTTCGCAGCAAATGCTCTCTTATAACCCCTGCGTCGCTGTTCACGATAAGCTGACAAATCGTTTCAGCAAACTAAGATTAAAAAAATCAGTAAACAAAGAAATCATAGTTTTGTCAGATGACGAAATCTGCTTATTCAAGTCTGAGTCTAAAAAACTGTGTAATAACGGCAAGCCTAAATATAGAGTTGGTGCAGCCAGCAGGCTATTGTTAGAAACTGGAATTCGTGTCGGAGAGCTTTGTGCTCTTATATGGTCAGATTGGGATAGAGATTCACATACACTTTCTATCACCAAAACACGTTTTACCGCTATAGACCGTAATGCCACCGATGGACGCAAATACAAGACACGGGAAGGCGAAGTAAAGAATTGTCACTGGCGTGAAATAGGACTCAGCAAGGAGGCTGAAGAGATTCTTAATGAATTATATCGATCTTCTCCTGATCCCTCTCCTACTGGTCATATAATATTAAACCGTGCGTATAAACCAACCAACCCTTCAAAATTCATCGAATGCCTAAATAGAATTTTCAAGGGTGCTAACATTTTGGACGATTATGGAAATCCTATTTACCTTCTATCTGAGGAGGATATATCCGGAGCTCATATTTTCCGTCGAACATGTGCTACCAATATGCATAATAACGGAATATCAACCCTGGATATAGCTGCATATCTTGGAGATACGGAAGAAACTATAATAAAGCACTATATTTCAACCAAAGAAAAAATCAGAGTAGGAAACAGGACCAAAAACATTGTCCCTTTTCCTACTCCCAAAATAAAAGATTGAATTAATTGTACCTGTTATTGTACCTAATCAAAACTGATAAGCGCTAGATGCCGATAATAACTGAATTCTTACGTAAAGGGTATAAGCACTCTGACTCCGTCATCTGTAGGTTCGAATCCTGCTATCCCTGTTCTTGCATGGAGACTTCGGTATTAATACTGGAGTCTTTTCTTTATGCCCAGAAGTGTCTATTTTGCTTGATTTTTCGGCTTTTGCTATCAGTCTACTATTACAATATGAACTCTAAAAACAACAATATTCTGTTTTTACCCTCAAATCTGTAATCTCTGCTTTTTGCGATAGTATTCGATTTTTAGCGGATGTAATTGTAACAAAATCTCAATTTTGTTACAATAGCATTTTTGTTCCATCCGATACAATTGTAACCATATACATATTATAAGTCAAGAACTATTCTATACTAATAACGTCATATCTTGGTTAAACAAGTTCTATTATTAACGGAGGCATTTCATGGCAATCTTAAAAAATAAAACCCAGGGAAATTTTACTCAGATAAGCAATAAGATATTTAACGATCCTACTATTTCCATGAAAGACAAGGGAATATATTGTACCTTATGCAGTCGTCAGGACGGATGGGAATTTTCCGTAGAAGGCCTTGCAACTTTATGTTCTGATGGCAAGGACAGCATCCGTAATTCGATTTACAACTTAGAGAAGCATGGCTACATAACCCGTACAAAAAAACGAGATGGAAACGGGAAATTTACTTCTATTATTGAAATCCATATAGAAGCTGTCACCGCAAAGGATGTACCGTCACGGGAAACCCGCCACGGTGAATCCGTCACGGATAGTCCGTCACGAGATGACCGTAGCGGATCTGCCGTGACAGATAAGCCGTCGCAAAATAATAATATAAATAATAATAAAAACACCAATAATGAATATGCTATATCTATCAACCAATCTGAGATGTATCCTGCAGACGGAGAGATTGATGCCTATAGAAGAATCATAGCCCAAAACATTGAATTGGACAGCCTTAAAGAACTGGTCAAGAATGAACCTGGGAATAAAACTGAAACAGTGCAAAACATATATGATACCTTATGTGACGTAGTATGTTTTCCAAGGGAAACCGTTCGCATACGTAACATAGAGTATCCCTGGGACTTAGTTAGAAGCCGCCTACTTAAGCTAAAAAAGGATAGCATAGTATCGGTATTAAGCCGTCTGTCCAATCGGTATTATGCAAAATCGAACAAATATGGTTTCCTAATATCAACATTATTTACGGAAAGCCTGACAAGTTCGATAAATTCACAACCCGAAACATCATCTGACAACCCAGAGGAGCTTAAGTCTATAGATGAATGTTCTACTAAGACCGGTACTCCCATACCACCTAAGAAAAACAAATTTGATTATTCACAGCGTTGCTATAGTGACGAAGAAATGAAAGCCTTTGAAATGAAAAAACTAGGGATCGGCTAATTTCATACAAACAATATTTACCTAATACATAATTTTGTATACAGGAAGGATAACGATATGATATATAAAAAACTAATTACTCATGTTGAAAAAAGGCTAAATTATCTTATCAATGAAGCATTGAGCCTGCATGTTAGAGGAGCCTCACGAGTCCTTTCCGTCATCGCTGATGAATTTTCGATCAGGACAGGCACTATCATAAAGGCTTGGATAAATGACAATAATTATCTGACATACCCTTCCGACGATGATAGTCTCTCGAACTATATTAAAATAAAAAATATCCTGAATGATGAAAAAGTAACCGACAACAGTTGGTTTGGACCAGCCGATAATATATTTTATAAGACCTTTGGATCATCACCATATGGCAGTTTTTCCATCGTGATACAATGTCCTGAACAGGATACAAAAGAGAAAAAAGCAGCTATAGCTTCGTTGGCTGTAAGAATATTCAAGAAAATCGATATCTGGTTTTGCCTCCGTGAAACTGCAAATTACTATAACGCGCTGGATCTACCAGAACCATTATATTATTATAATGAAAGTTTCCAATTTTACCCATACAGAGGCGCTGCCTATTTAAGATGGTATAATGATAAGTTTTATAATTCGTATGACTTTGCCTCTCTTTCGGCAGTTAATTACTATCCGTCATGGTTAGATATATTTATAGATGA
>JAEEVO010000184.1 GCA_016290905.1 Lachnospiraceae bacterium
AGCGTCCATTATGCATATGGCGGGCAGCTCGCCGCCCGTCAGCACAAAATCACCGAGGGATATGTAGTCGTCAGCTTCCAGCTCTAATGCCCTCTCATCTATTCCTTCATAGTGACCACAGAGAAAGATCAGATCTTCTTCCGCAGCAAGCTCCTTTGCAACATCCTGAGTAAATGTCCTTCCTATGGGTGAAAGATATATGAGTCTTGCTTTTTTCTCCTGCGCTTTACAGTTTTCTTCGTCGGCATGTTTTTTCCTTATAATCTCTCTTGCATATTCGCATGCCTTATAAACAGGTTCTGCCTGCATAACCATACCTGCGCCGCCGCCGTAAGGATAATCATCCACACGGTTATGCTTATTACATGCAAAATCACGGATGTCTATGACGTCAAGGCTTATCAGCCCTTTGTCGATAGCACGTCCCATTATGCTTGTGTTCATGCAGTTTTCAACCATGTCTTTAAATAGAGTCAGACATACGAAATTCATTTTACTACCTCTGGTTTAAGATCCTTCGCTGACGCTCAGGATGACACTTTATAGATCCTTCGCTGACGCTCAGGATGACAATTAATTTATTCGATGGCATTTAGTTATCATTTAAGTTTACTCTTAGGTATAACGCTCATAGCAAGCTCCATGAACTTGTCATTGTCTACACACCATTTGTCAAGCGCACCGGATCCGCCTTTGATCATTATTTTTTCACCGGATTTATACGTTACATAAAGTGTGTTTTTTACGTCATTCTTCATCTGCGAGAAAAACTCTCCGTTGTGTTCGTTTAGTTTTTCTTCTTTGATGAGCTTTGCAAGCTTCTTTAAGAAAGACTTCCTTACCTTCTGTTTATCCCTTATGATGATATAGGAGTCTCCCATTCCTTCAAACTCGCTGTAGTATTTTCCGTCCTCCTCATGTACTTCAAAGCTGTAGTGACCACCGTCAAATTTTTCAGGCTTATAGTAAGAAAGGTTTAACGAGAAAGATACTATCTCATCCGACTCTATCTCTTTGGGCATATCCTTTGAGAAATCTTTGACTGCCCTGTATTCTTCTATTTCACTTTCACGTACAAAGACATAGCGGTGTCCTTCCGCATCCAGTATTTGCTCATATGCGAGCAGCGTTCCGTCATCAGTTACCTGAAGATAAGACATGATACCGAAGCTGCCCGAATCGTCAGCATTTACGATATAAGTTGTTTCATATTCGGCTTTTGCCTTTACGGTATATTCCTCCGTGTACTGCCCGAAAGTCACCTTCAGCTTATCGTCGTCAAATTCCAGTACGGTATTTCCGTAGACATCACACCATTTTCCTCTGACCAGATCCTGCATAACCGCACATCCTCCCAAAAATGTTCCGATAATGATAACAAGCACTGATAATAATAAGATCCTTTTCTTCATATCAGTTCCGGCTCCTCCTTTTATACTGTCAAATTTTTGTCATCCTGAGCGTTAGCGAAGGATCCTAACACTCAAAGATTCTTCGCTTCGCTCAGAATGACTCTGATTCTTTCAGACTGTTACTTTCTTAATGACACTATTACAGTCCGGGCAGGAGATGCACCGTTATGGTCTTGTTTTCAAGATTGGTATTCAATACGCAGTCTTTTATGACCGGTATCAGCAGCTCCTTACCGTCCGTTTTCTCAACCGAATACACGTCATTCGCCGCTGTGGTGAGCACGTCCCTTAATACACCTATCTTGTTTCCGTCCTCATCTATTATGTCAAGGCCGATCAGATCGCAGATAAAATACTCATCCTCTCCTAAAGGTACGGCATCCTCCCTGTCAATCAGCAGATCGCAATTCCTGTATCTTTCCATTTCATTCCGGTCATCATGATCTTTGAATTTTAAGATGACCATGTTCTTAAAGAATTTGACACTTTCTATTTCACATTCTATTATACTCTTTTTTGTATCTATATACAACTTCTTTAGATCAAGAAATCTTTTTGCGTCATCAGTTGTAGGGAATACGTTTACCTCTCCGTGTACACCGTGCGGTGAGGTTATAACTCCTACTCTTAATCTGTCATTTTCCATTTTTGTCCTTTCAAACCCAAGTATTAGGAAACTCTTCCTCATACCCGGTGCCATCAGTCACTTCGAGAGCAAACTATCTCAGTGTCCGTTCGCTCAGCATAAACAAAATCCTCCCGGAAAATACCGGGAGGATCATCTAAGGAAATCCTTATCATACGATATCTACTACAACTTTTCGGTCATCCTTAGCGGCAGCGGCAGCACGTACCACTGTACGTATGGACTTTGCGATACGACCTTGTTTTCCAATGACCTTTCCCA
>JAEEVO010000185.1 GCA_016290905.1 Lachnospiraceae bacterium
CATCATGCCAGCCTCCCCGGATAAGTTTTGACCGGGTCTTGTCCTCCCAGTAAAACGCGGGAGCGGTGTGACATGCCTTGTGGGTAAAGATCCCGGCATGACTGCTTTCAAGCTCGCATCCGCAGCGCTGATAATAAAGCCCTTTTATGAGGCTGTTTACAAGCGCCGGGAAAGCCTTGTCGGAAACCTTTATTTCTGTTTCGTAGTCGTCGCATTTTAATGTATATGTTCCGCTCGGAATATCCCCAAGATCTGTCACATAAACGTTATCGCCCGATGCTTCGTCGAATTCGAGACCGGGACAAGCGTACTCTTTGATCTTGTTGCCGTCTTTATCAAGTAAAAACACGGGACTTTCGGAGAGAACCGCGATGTATTTCGGAAGTTTTGTCGAATAACCGTTTTGGTTGGTCCTGATCGGACTGCCGGAAAAAGCCTGGTTTGCCATACGTACCCCTTCGTAACATGGATTTTCAGCGGAATAACCGCCCTCCGCTCAGTATAACATAACGCCCGTGACTTGGGCAAGGAAATGAACCGGGGGGGACGGGGGTTGTGGGTCATATACATTGCTACATAGTGTGATATCGTGTCTGCCACGGGAAATGGTCGGATGATTGAAATACAGGAGTTTAAGAAAATTACAGATTTTGAGGGTGAAAAGATGCTTGAAACAGAACGCCTTATTCTGCGCCGATGGAATGAAAACGATGCAGAGGATTTATACAAATACGCCGCCGATCCGGATGTGGGTCCGATCGCAGGATGGCCCGCTCACCAAAGTATAGAGGAGAGCCGGGACGTTATTAAGAATGTTTTTAACGGGAAGGAAGCTTATGCTATCTGTCTGAAGGAAGACGGAAAAGCAATCGGTGCGATAGAGCTAAAGTTAAATGGTCATACGGATATGACGGATCGGGATGATGAATGCGAACTCGGATATTGGCTCGGAAAGCCTTTCTGGGGAAACGGTATCATGCCGGAAGCAGCCAAAGAGATGCTTCGCCGTGCTTTTCAGGATCTCGGTATGCAGAAGGTTTGGTGTGGGTATTATGACGGTAATGACAAGTCGAAGCGTGTACAGGAAAAGTGCGGTTTTAAGTATCAATGGACCACGGAAGGTGTGGATGTGCCTCTGATGCATGAGAAACGGACAGGGCACGTGAACCTGATGACTAAAAAAGACTGGCAGGCGATGTCAGTGTCCTTGCGGAACGGCTGATTATTGCCGTCTGTCTTAAACATCATGTTTACACCTGTGTTATTTCCAGATTTTTATCGTCTGAAGAAGCTTTTCTTTTGCTTGATCATCCATTTTGGATATCTCCGCCATCAGAGCATTGTCTAATGCATTCGAAGTATAGTCTGGTTCCAGATTGCCTACTAGTTCATCAAGGGTGACGCCCATCAATTTGGCATAATAAATCAAAAAACGAAGCGACATGGCAGTACGACCATTCTCAACATTGCTGATGTAACCGGGCGTGACATCCATTTCAGCTGCGACTTGATTCTGAGTAAGCCCAAGCTTAATTCTATAAGATTTTATTTGTTCTCCATAGTTGTTGTTCATAATAATCCTCACAAAATATTAATATAAAAAGTATACAATAAGGATTGACAGTAAGGCAATACTAGATTACTATACAATGTATACAATAAGTAAATATGGCTTGTAAGGAGACCGGATATGAAAAGTGGAAGAGTTATCAGGGAATACGTGGATGATTATGTAGAATATTTCCCGGAAAAATGGCGTTGGCGATTGAAAAATAGTAACGAGCAAAATGATCGATACATGGCGACGCGTGCTCGGAGAAGTAAAGATACATATAAAAACAACGATCTTTTACCGGATTTTTATTCCATTGAGCGGGATGCGGCCCAGTTTGGATTGAACTCTGTTGAATGGACGGACTTTTTTGGTCTTACCTGGAAGGGTGAGAAAGGTGTACATGCCTATGTGGGAGCTCCGAATTATAAAGGAAGTTTATATTATTATGATCCGGATGACGAATACGATGAACCTGGATACAGGATTTCTGACTGTTATGATGCCTACGAACATCAGCCACCGACAGATAACTATACCCGGATAACCTGGCGTGGAGTTCATCGATGGATCGATACGAAGAATGTTGTGGACGTCAAATACAGTTACATCGTGGAAAATCATTTGTTCAAGGATACACACATAGATCTGATATATAAGGATGGTGAGAAATTAACAGTTTATTCTGAGTATACAGACTTGATAAACGGGTTGTTGATACATGGAAAAAAGTCACTTGTTAAGATAATCTTCA
>JAEEVO010000070.1 GCA_016290905.1 Lachnospiraceae bacterium
GAGCTTCCGATCACCACGTTTCCTTTAGCAGCGGGAGTCTTTTCCGTAACGGAGAATTCCCCGTTTTGGCTCATGCTGTAGCTTGTGGTCGAAGTGTTTTCACCATCGTTGGAAACAACATCACTCTTCAAAAATTTTATTATATTCTATTCCGACCAGCTTCAGCCCTTCAGCGGGGGCTTTCGGTCCGGCAAGCTTTCGGTCACAGCCATCAAGTATTTCTTTTACATGTTCGGGCGGATAGAAATGATACCCGACCTTACAAAGGGTTCCGGCTATTATACGTACCATATTGTAGAGGAAACCGTTTCCACTTATCCTTATGACTATGTCATGTGCCATATATTTTTTCCGGGGCTTTTCCGAAGTCCCGTTTTCTTTTTCCAAATTACTTTCAAGGAACTCTCCGGCTTTTTTTTCCAAGTTACTTTTTCGTAATTCTCCGGCATCTTCCTTCGGTGCACCCGAAGCTATGATATCCAGAGTATATACGGTTCTTACCGTGGTCTTTACCTGAGCGTGTGCGGAACAGAAGCTTGAAAAATCATGTTCGCCTTTTAAGTACTCTGCTGCCTTTTTCATGGCATCAACATCCAACGGCATATATACAAAATAGGAATACCTTCTTTTTAGCGGATCGGGATGTACGGCGTTATATATCCTGTATTCGTAGGTCTTTACGCAGTCGGCGTGCCTCGGATGAAAATCAGGATTTACTGCGCGGCTTGATGTGCAGACTATGTCCTTCGGCAGTCTCTGGTTGAGAGCGAAACAGAATTTGTCCGCAGGTATCCTGCTTTCCGTATCGAATACCGCCACATTTCCATCGGCGTGGACGCCCGAATCGGTCCGGCTGGCTCCGGCTATGATTATGTTCTCGCCGGTGAGCTCGCTCAAGGCTTTATTTATCACCTCTTCCACCGCCGTACCGTTTGGCTGCATCTGCCATCCGACGTAATCGGTTCCGTCATATGCAATTGTCAGCATTATGCGTCTGCTCATTTTTACTCCTTTTGATCAAGCTCCCGCTCATTAAATTTCTCGGAAAATACGCTGATTTTCTTCCCTGCTGAAACTCTTGAACCATATCCAAAAAATTATAAATATTTACATTGCGACTATATCACTACAGCATTATATTGTCAACCTGATGAATTATCAATTATTTCATTTAGGTGTATCTTTTAAAATCGTTATCCCGGTAAAATAAACCAGGGCAGTCCTCAGGACTGCCCCATTTACATTTAAGCTTCAGTATAGATTATTTAATATTCTCAGCCACAAAATTCAGTACGATGTGTGCGCCGTATTTTTCGAACAGCGCGGTAAGACGCTTGATCTCCCTCTTGAACTGCCTTGGGGTCTTTACGTAGGGAAGGTTGATCGTAAGCTCCTCAATACCTTCAAATGCATTCTTGCCTATCGAAGTAACTTTGCCGTTAAAGGTTAAGTCTGTAAGGTTCTCACAGCCTGCGAACGCACCGGCACCTATCTTAGTAACAGACTTTCCGAGCTTGATGTTCTTCAGAGCCTCATTGCCGGCAAATGCCTTTTTAGCGATCGTAGTAACCTTATGCTTCTTGCCGTCTACCTTAACTGTACTTTCAACGACTACGCTTCCATCGGCATCAGGAGTTTCCGCCGTAACGGAGAATTCCCCATTCTGGTTCATGCTGAAGCTTACATTCGAAGTATTCTCGCCGTCTGTGGAAACGATCGAATAGGTTCCTTTACCGTTCTTTTTCTGCACAAAGGTCTTAACCAGTGTCGAACCGTCATCATATACAGTCTCGGAAACAACCTTCTTAGAACCGCTGCCCTTCTCCTCAACAGTCTTTGTCACTGTCTTACCGGCAGTCTGGGTTACGGTCTTTTCCTTCTCCTCTATCAGGTTTCCTTCCGTATCGGTCAGCTTAACACTGCTAACCGTCTTATCGTCGCTTGTCAGCTGATAGATTGTCTGAACAAGATTTTGGGTAGGGAAAGCTATCTCGGAAGTTGTCGTGGTTGTACTTCCTTCTACAACGGTCTTTGATTCCGAGGTCTTAACCACATTTCCGTCCTTGTCCGTTTTGGTTTCGCTGGACTCGGTCACTGAACCATTCTCGGTCTGGGTTTCCTTCGTAGTCTCTTTAATCTCGTTACCGGACTTGTCGATCGTAGTCCTTTGTATCGTCTCGGTCTTTCCGTCCGCACTTGTTGTCTTCTGCTCAACGACCTTAGGTCCGTCAGTATCCGAAGGCTTGTCGTCATCCGGATTCACGTTATCATTGATAACCTGACCGCCGCCCGAGGTATTATAATTGTTATTATTGTTATTATTGTTACTCTGGCCGCCGCCCGAAGGATTCTGTGCCGATACAGTTACCTTAACATATGCTGCATCTATATCCTCATATAATCCTTCGCCATCGACCTTATACCATACATAATAGGTTCCGGCATTTATTCCTTTAGGTATATTGCTACTATATGCACCTGCTTCAGGAGCTGTTACGGTAGTTGTAAGTGCATACATAAACTTACCGCCGTCTGCAGTTCCGGCTGTTACAAGTGCTTTTTCACTGCCGTCTGCCGTGAAATTATTTGCAACAGGAACTGTTGAAATCTTGTTTTCCAATTTTTTTACAACAAATGTCTTTGTAACCGAACCTGCATACTCACCCTTACCGGTAACTGTAACGTCATAACTCCCGGGCTTAACAGGTGTTGTTTCTGTATTGTCTTGAGTTATTGTTATGGAATAATCGGTTCCTAAAGTAAGTTCTCCGCTCACCGAACTAACCTTCACAACAGGAGTAAGGCTATTCCCTGTATATACCTGTGCAGGGATATCCTCAACCTTAACAGTCTTTTCATAGTACAGTATGCCGTCATCCTTAAGGACTACGGTATAGTATTCATTATCACTGGTGAATGCTTTTGCATCGCTGGCTGAGATCTTTCCACCATTATATGAAGCATCCGCAACGGCCAATACTCCGGTAATTATTTCATATTTCCCAGTAGCAGAATTATATTTATTAAGGCTTACTCCGATATTTTCTGTTAATTCCCCGGAAATTGAAACCGTACTATTGTCTCCTACTAACAAATTGCTGTCTTTTTCCGTATTTTCGTCTATCTTCAGCTTATTATCCTGAACTATAGGCGAACCTTTTATTATAAGTTGAGACTCTGAAACGTCAATTCCGCCAGCGTATTCTTGAGCGACATTTCCTGTAATCTTTCCACCTGCCATAGTAAAGTCGGATTCATCACATACAGAAACTCCGCCTCCATAGGAAGCTTTGTTATCCTTTATTTCTCCATCCTTCATTGTAAAGGTATCCCATACATAAACTCCGCCTCCATAGGAAGCTTTGTTTGACGATATTTCTCCACCACCCATTGTAAAGATGGTTCTATAAGTTGCATACCAACTTACATAAACTCCACCTCCCTTATTACTAGCGTTGTTTGACAAAATTTTTCCACTCTCCATTGTAAAGGTGGATCCCTTATCTACAAAAACTCCGCCTCCAACTCCGGCTCCGTTTGACGATATTTCTCCACCCTCCATTGTAAATGTGGATTCATCATCTACATAAACTCCGCCTCCAGAGGATGTGTCTGATGAAGCTTTGTTTGATGATATTTTTCCATCATTCATTGTAAAGGTGGATCCATCTATATAAACTCCACCTCCCTTATAGCTAGCTTCGTTTGACGATATTGCTCCACCATTCATTGTAAACGTGGAATTTTCATATACAAAAACTCCGCCTCCATAAAAGGCTTCGTTTGACGATATTTCTCCACCTTCCATTGTAAAAGTGGATTTTTCTTCTACATAAACTCCGCCTCCATCACTGGCTTCGTTTGATGATATTTCTCCACCATTCATTGTAAAGGTGCCGTCATATACAGAAACTCCGCCTCCAGCATCGGCTCCGTTTGACGATATTTCTCCACCCACCATTGTAAAGGTGGATTTTTCTTCTACATAAACTCCGCCTCCATAATCTGCTCCGTTTGACGATATTGCTCCACCATTCATTGTAAAGGTGGATCCAGCACCTACAAAAACTCCGCCTCCAGCATCGGCTGTGTTTCCAACTAT
Organism: Lachnospiraceae bacterium; assembly: GCA_016290905.1. GTDB lineage: Bacteria > Bacillota > Clostridia > Lachnospirales > Lachnospiraceae > RUG11977. The sequence continues at coordinate 4,103 of JAEEVO010000070.1, forward strand.
GGAAATGTTTCCAAGATTAACTTTGGTACCTAATCCTTCTGCAAAAATTGCCCCACCAGTACCATAATTACCGCCTGTGATATATCCACCTGTAACCTTTATATAGTCAGTACCTTCGATTCCGTTTGTGGGTTCACTATCGTTAACAGCTACACCCCTACCGTAATTACCTAAGGTTATATAATGATCCGGTCTGTTTTCAGTCCGTGAATCAATAAGATTAACCGCACTTCCTGAAGCAGCATGTATTACGGTATCAGCTTTCCCGGAAAACATTATTCCATAACCATTGAAATCTATGGTGTATGTTTTCCCATCGGAAAAGTCTATTCTTTCCCCCACCGTTACATTATCAAGCAGCGTAAGTGTACTTCCACTATTTTTCTTTAGTTCAGCAATAGCATCTGCAAAACTACCATATTCTTCAGTGTTTCCATCAACTGTTACACTTGCGACATTTGTACCTGCGGCTACAGGTATATATCCTGCCCCAACCGGTATTTGTGCGACAGAGAGTGCAAGGCCCAGCAGTACTGCACAAATCCGCTTTAACATTCCTTTAGTCTTCATACTTCCTCCTTTTGGTTTGTAAAAAATACATAAAACGATACAGACTCTATTCTATACAGTAATCGGTTTTTTTTCAATAGATTTTGGGCAAAAACTAAAAGAGTGTCCCTAAGGGACACTTTTTGCGTAGCAAAAGGAGAATCCACCCAAATGGTTCGTCTGCCCGTTTCCTGGCCAAGAGGAACCGTTTGGGTGGATTCTCCCTTTATACTTTGTCGATTTGACCTCCTACGGGATGAATACACATCCGACTATGAGTCCTATTAAGGACAGATATGCGATGAGGTCTCTTAAGTGATACTTAAGGGGTTTCATCTTTGTCCTGCCTTTTCCGCCGTGATAGCATCTGGCTTCCATGGCTTCGGCTAACTCCTCCGCACGGCGGAACGCCGAAACAAAGAGGGGGATGAGCAAGGGCACGAGCGCTTTTGCTCTTTTTATGAGGCCGCCGGTTTCAAAATCCGCTCCACGCGCCTGCTGTGCCTTCATGATCTTGTTTGTCTCATCAAGCAGTATCGGTATGAACCTGAGCGCTATCGAGATCATCATGGCCAGCTCATGTACAGGCACCTTGAAAATTTTTAAGAAACCGAACACGCTCTCCATGCCGCTTGTCAGCTTGTTCGGAGTTGTTGTATATGTCATGATCGATGAGCCGAAGACCAGCATGACCAGTCTCAGTCCCATGAACAGCGCTGCATATACGCCTTCCTTTGTTACCCTGAATATCCACCACTGCCCTATGATCTCGCCCGGAGTGAGCAGCAGGTTAAATATCATCATGAACAACAGAAGGAAGAGTATGGGGCGCATTCCTTTTATCAAGAATTTTATCGGCAGTTTAGCCAGCGCGGTAACGAATATTATGAAGCCGCCGCAGAGTAAAAAACCCCAGAAGGTTTTAAACAGGAACAGGGCTACTATGAAGGCAAGCGTCCCCAAGAACTTGGTTCTCGGATCCAGCCTGTGTATCACCGATTCCGCCGGATAATACTGTCCTAAAGTAATATCTCTAAGCATTTTTCTTCCCGTTATTATCTATTTTTAATTTATGCCGAAGCATTCTTTTATCGAAGCCAATGTTTCTTCCACGGTAAGGCAGTCTTCATCAACATCAAAACCGCATTTCTTAAGCTTCCTTACGAGCTGTGTACATTGCGGGATCTCAAGTCCCATCTTCTTAAGCTCGTCCTCGTGTTCGAAAACCTTGCGCGGTTCATCGTCAAAATATATCTCACCGTTATCTATGACTATGATCCTCTCGGCGTACCGTGCGACATCCTCCATACTGTGCGAAACCAGGATTATCGTTATCTTTTTCTCCTCGTGGATCTTTTTTAACAGATTAAGTATCTCCGTGCGTCCGGCAGGATCAAGTCCCGCAGTCGGCTCATCAAGTATGAGTATCTCCGGGTTGCATGCCAGTACTCCGGCGATAGCCACACGTCGTTTCTGTCCGCCGGAAAGCTCCAGAGGCGATGCATCGATCAGATCCTCACCGATACCTACGGCCTTTAAAGCGTCATAGGCCGCAACCTCTGCCTCAAGCTTTGTAAACCCCATGTTATTGGGACCGAAAAGTACATCCTTTATGACCGTGGTCTCAAATAGCTGATGCTCGGGATATTGGAATACAAGTCCTACCTTGCGTCTTAGGTCGCGCAGCTTAAAGTCTTTGTCGTAGATATCCGCGCCGTTAAAATATATGTTGCCGGATTCGGGCTTTATCAGTCCGTTCATATGCTGTATGAGCGTAGACTTTCCCGATCCCGTATGTCCTATAAGTCCTATGAACTCACCGTCCGGTATGGACAGTGTTATGTTTTTTACGGCTGCCGTTTCAAAAGCAGTCCCTTTTCCGTAATAATAGCTTATTTTGTCAAGTATGAGAGACATCTTTTATCTCCGTTTTATATATATGATCACCCAAGCATCTGTTACAATGTCAAATTAATCTCTGCTTGTCATCCTGAGCGTAAGCGAAGGATCTTATCGCACAAAGTTTTAAGATTCTTCGCTTCGCTCAGAATGACACCTGCTTAATCATATTGTACTAGTTCCTTCAATGCTTCAACCAGCTCGTCAACCGTCAGTACGCATTCCGGGAGCTTTAGTCCGGCTTTTCGTAATTGGTGTGCTATCCATGTTACCTGTGGGACATCCAGCTTGTATTCCGCAAGCGTCTCGACCTTGGAGAATATCTGCCTCGGAGTTCCCTGAAGCTTTATGCTGCCTTTTTCCATGACATAGACCTTGTCGGCTCCGACAACCTCGGTCATATAGTGAGTGATCAGGATTATCGTTATCCCTTCGGTCTTGTTGAGCTCGGTAACGGTTTTTATTACTTCCTTCCTGCCCTCGGGGTCGAGCATGGCTGTCGGCTCGTCAAGCACTATGCAGTCGGGCTTCATAGCCAGTATGCCGGCTATGGCCACTCGCTGCTTCTGTCCTCCCGAAAGGTTGTTCGGGGACTTCTCGCGGTATGCGGTCATGCCTGTCTTTTCGAGTGCCTCCGCAACTCTTTCCCAGATTTCCTTCGTAGGCACTCCTATGTTTTCCGGACCGAAGCCTACATCTTCTTCCACTATGCTGGCTATTATCTGATTGTCGGGATTCTGAAAGACCATGCCGGTCTTCTCGCGGATGCTTAAGTGGTTCTTTTCATCCTTCGTATCAAGCTCCTCTATGTAGACCGTGCCTTCAGTCGGCTTAAGCAGCGCATTTATGTGTCTTGCAAGCGTCGATTTCCCGGAACCGTTGGCTCCGAGTATCGCGATGAAATCACCTTTTTTTACATCAAGGTCTATTTCATCAAGCGCTTTGTTTATGCCTTCGACATTGCCGTCCTCGTCCCGTCGTATATATTCAAATGTAACCTTGTCAAAATTTACCATAGGTCAGTTTCCTTATAATAGAATGCTGTAACAAAACGATGCTGCACATCGTTTTGTTATATTATGCTTTCAAAAACCTTTATTGTCAAGTGTTTTTCATTTTTCGCACTGTTTTCACGTTTACCTTGACGGGTAAGAGGGAATATTATACAATATAACAAAGATTGTAAAAGTTGCCTGCAACGATACAATCCTTGGTATTATTCGGAGGCAAATTAGAATTCATCCAATGTTTTTAAGTTAACACCTCATCAGTCAGCTGCGCTGACAGCTTCCCCTCGAGGGGAAGCCTTAAAATTATTGCCAGTACGGACGACCGCCCAAACACAGAGAAGAAGCGATTTCTATCAAAAATCGCGGGAAAGGAAAATTTTATGGTACAGGATGCTGCAAAACTGATCGGTAAGATCAAGGAAAACATAAATATCGCATTTGCCGGGAAGGAGTCGACCATAGACAGGCTGATCTGCTGCTTGATCTCGGGCGGACACCTGCTTTTGGAAGATGTCCCCGGAGTAGGAAAGACGACGCTCGCGCTTTCCCTTGTCAACAGCATAAGCTGTTCGTTCGGAAGAGTGTCCTTTTCGCCCGATACCCTGCCCTCGGACATAACGGGCGTTACCATCTTCAACTCTGCCTCAAAGGAGTTTGAGTACCGTCCCGGTCCGGTCATGAACAATATCTTTCTCGCCGACGAGATAAACCGTACACCTCCCAAGACCCAGTCGGCATTGTTAGAGGCCATGCAGGAGCACAAGGTGACGGTTGACGGCGTTACCCACAGCATAGACGGACTCTTTATGGTCATCGCCACACAGAACCCCATAGAGTTTACCGGTACCTATCCGCTGCCCGAAGCACAGCTTGACCGTTTCATGATGAAGATATCTCTCGGGTATCCCGATAAGAACGACGAGCTGAGGCTTGCCGCCATGTTCCTCGACGAGAAGAAAGCTGAAAACTTAGAGCCCGTATGTACGGTAAGCGATATTACCGACCTTCAGGAGCTGGCAAAAAAGGTTACCGTAAAGAACAATGTCCTCGAATATGTTCACACTATCATTAGCGCAACCCGCAGCGAAAAGCGTTTCATGACAGGCGCAAGCCCCCGTGCCATGCTCGCTCTCATACGTGCCGCACAGGCAAACGCCCTTATGAACGGCCGGGATTATGTAAAGCCCGACGATATAAAGCAGCTCTATGTTCCGGTACTCCTTCACAGGCTTCCCCTGTCGATAGAGGCCCGCATGTCACATGACAACCCCGAGACCATACTGCATTCCCTGCTTGCAAACATTGAAGTCCCCGTGGACGTCGCCCAGTAAAAATATGAAAAGAAACCGTATAATATATTTTCTGCTCTGTATAGCAGCCATTGTGCTTGCAAGCTTTTACGGCGGTCCGGTCAGCTACTCCCTCCTCTTCGGGCTCCTGCTGATCACGCCGGTCTCGCTGCTCTACCTGCTTACGGTATATATTTTTTTCAAGCTCTATCAGGTAGTCGGCAACAAGCACATTACGGCATACGAGCCGGTACCCTATTATTTCGTATTGCAGAATGAGTACCTGCTTAATTTCTGCAACATAAGCATAAAAACATATTCCACATTTTCCTATATCGGAAATATACATAACAGCGAGGAAAACACCGCGGAAAAGCATGACGATACGTCGCTCTCGAACGTATATGAGCTCCTGCCCGGAGAGAATATACGATACGACACGAATCTCATCTGCCGCTACAGAGGGGATTATTTCGTTGGGATAAAAGAGATCACGATAGTTGATTTCTTTAAGCTTTACAGGATAACCTACCGTGTGCCCGAGCCGTTAAACGCCGTTGTTTCGCCCCGTATCATTAAGCTCGAGTCCTTAAGGAGCATCCCCGAGATGACGCTGTCGACCTTCAGGGAAAATCCTCATATGTCCTCGGATTTTGATGCATCTGTGCGCGAATATGTCGCTGGCGATCCGATAAAGGCCATAAGCTGGAAGGCTTCGGCAAGGACAGGCTCCCTAAAGAGCAGGCTGACCTACGGCGAACAGCGCCAGGGCATCGGCTTATTCCTTGATACAAAAAGGATCAGCGATAATGAGTATACTTACATTCCGGTTGAAAACAAATGCCTGGAGATAGTTCTTGCGCTTGCGAATTATTTCTCGGTTTTCTCCGTCCCGGTAACGATGTATTACAGTCAGTCCGGTCCCGTGTCCGCCTGCTGCGGCAATCAGAGCGAGATGGATTCTTTCCTTTCGTCTGTAAACACCTTGCGCTTCAGGGATGATGAGGATAGCACGGTCCTGCTTGATTCGCTGATCGGCAGTGCCGCATTTGCAAACTGCATGGTCGTTTTTCTCGTGATAACCTCCGCAGACGCAGAGCTTAACAGGAAGCTGTATTCGCTCTCGCTGACCGGGGTAAAGACTGTTATTTACTATGTGGGGTATAACCCACGTACGGAAGATATTATTGAACTTCAGGACCAGAAGGTCTTCGCGGTGCTTCCGGAGGATGACATTTCTAAGATACTTTAAGAGATAACAGAGGATAAGATGACATTTAAAGAAGAACTTACGGATTTCATATACCGTTATATCATGACCTCTTGTATAGGTCTGTTCCTTTTTCTGGAAATATATAACTATTATGATGCTGAGTTCATAAGCAGGAAGAACATACTCATCCTGCTTGCGGTCAGCCTTTGTTTTAATACTCTCGTTATCCTTTATAATAAGATACACTTTTACATTTTCCCGGCCATAATCCTTGTTGTGACCCTTTTCTCATTTTTAATCGACAAAGATGATGTCGACCTGCTACTGTCAAGCAACATCTTCAAGCTGGTCATCATCGGCTTTGTGGCATTTATCGTCTTTTTGATTTCGGATCTTACGGTTGTGATAAATCTTATTCTTTCGGCCTCACTCCTGTTTTACGTTCTGCTGCAGCTTTTCAAGGACGGCTCGATACACCCGGCTTCCACCGCGATTGCCTGCTTTTACATAGCTTTTACGTTCACCCGTTTTTTAAGGAGCAGCGATAAGGATAGGACTCCCGCGAGGGTACGCCGTTATATCACGTATCTGCTGCCGTTTCTTCTACTAGTACTCATTTGCGTACTAGTCATACCCAAGCCCGAAGATCCGATAAGCTGGAACTGGGCGAAGAAGCTTTACAGGCTTGCTGTTGAAGAGATCAACAAAATAGGCCATAAGCTTTCCCTTAAGTTCTCGGGTTCCGGAAGCTATGATTCCTTAAGCGTGGAATTTGGTTCGGAGGATATCATGTCATACGATAATGACAGTGACGACAGCATCCGTCTCATGGAGCTTTCCAGCCAGACAAAAACCTACGGGAGCATATATTTAAACGGACAGTATTTTAACAAATTTGATAACGGGAACTGGCACAATACACTGGATGCCAACGAAAGATACTCGCTTCTGGATGCCTTTGAATCATATTACGGGCTGATAAATTTTGACCGTACCGCAGTTTCGGGCGCGGTACGGAACACATATCTCAGGATAAAATACATAGATCTTGCATCAAGCATACTGTTCACTCCCGCCAAGACGCTTGATACCTTCGATGCCGGGTTTAAGAGCAGTCTCGATCTGGATGATGAGAAGCTTCTCTTTGACGATGTCATGACCTACGGCACGGAATACAATGTCAACTATATGCAGATGAATTACGGGAGCAGGGTTGTAAATGAGTTTCTTGAAGCGCCTCTGTCCGATGATCCCGAGGCCTTTAACTATACAAAGTTTAATTTCTTAAGAAATATGTATCCCGACATAACCCTCGACCTGCTGAGCTCCTATAGGGACTATATTAAAAAGTCCTATACTTCTTCTCCCCTGATCAGGGATTCCGTAAAGGACTGGATCGATACTGTGATAAAGGATTGTAACACGGATTATGAAAAGCTTTCCGCACTTGAGCGTACCTTTGCGGCAATGACCTATGATCTCTCAGGCGGCTTCCTTCCCGATTATGTCAGTAGCGAAGGCGATTTCTTAAACTATTTCATCATAGAAAAGCAGAGCGGCTACTGCGTACACTTCGCTACCGCGTTCTGTTTAGCCGCACGTTATCTCGGCTACAGCTCAAGGGTAGTCCAGGGTTATGTGGTGCCTTCAAGCGAGTCTGAAGAGTATACAGTCATCAACGGTAACGGTCATACGTGGCCGGAGGTTTATTTTGAGAACAAAGGCTGGGTGGCTTTTGAACCGACTCCCGGCTATGCTCCAAACAGATATTCGGGCTGGAAGCTCTATTCCGGTAAATACAGTGATTTCGAGGGTGTTAAGGATAATTCCGATTTTGAGTATCATTTCGATGACGAGGATGTAACCATCCCCGACCTGGTTGAAGATCCCGACTATGAGAAGGATCATACCGAACAGAAGGTATCCTGGCTGCTTATCATCATTATCGTAACGATAATCGTGATAAGTCTCCTGTTACTGCTGCTTGTTAATGCGGTTGTTTCATACAGGAGACGTAAGAAAATGAATGAGAGGCAGCTCTACATCTATGATTTTAATCTTGTACTTCATGTGCTTAAAGAATTTAACCTAAGAAGGGGTTCCGATGAAACCCTGGAGGAGTTTTCCCGCAGATATACCGAGATTATCGGACAGACCGTTGCGGGATCAAAGTCGGACGCAAGCTTTGAAACTCTCTCCGATACAGGCTTTATAAATGTTTTTGAGTCCGTGGTCTACGGAAATACGGAGCCTACCGACGCCGACAGGAGTTCGCTTAAAAGTCTTAAGAAGACCTTGCTCCTGCTGATGCGCAGGTTCTACAGGAGGACTTATCTGATACACAGGTTCCGCACATTATTTTAAAAAAGAGCAGGAAAAACTCCTGCTCTTTAATGTTATATTTCTTAGTTATACAAGCTCGATCAGTACTTCCATAGCTGCATCACCCT
>JAEEVO010000071.1 GCA_016290905.1 Lachnospiraceae bacterium
CAACCTGGGTACAGGGCATGGCTACAGCGTACTGGATATAGTAAAAGCATTTGAAGAGGCCAGCGGTGTAAAGGTACCCTATGTTATAACTGACAGACGTCCCGGTGATATCGCAACCTGTTATGCCGATGCATCACTTGCCAAGAAAGAGCTCGGATGGGAAGCAAAGTTCGGTATTAAAGAGATGTGTGAAGATTCCTGGAGATGGCAGAAGAACAATCCGGAAGGATATTGATTATTAAAAAATATATACTAAGAAGAAACGGATGCGATCAGATAATCTGGTGAGCATCCGTTTCTTCTTATTTATTATAGGTAGGAACTTGAGTAAGAAGCCATATATTTTATGTAAGTGGGATAATCCTTTCAATGTATGCCAGCACTATACTAAGTTGATGTTCGCTAAAAGTATCACATATTATTATGTAACAAATAAGGGTAAGTTCGTCAAGATGCATGATGCTGACTATATAGAGTCCTTAAATGATCTTGGAAAATCATTTTCGGGCCGTGCATTTATCTGGTCAAGGACCTTGCCACTGTTAATGGATAATATTTTTTTAGGTACCGGCCCTGATACATTTCTACTGGCATTCCCTAATGATGACTTTGTGGCTCTGTCAAATAGTGGGTACGGAGACGAGTTGATCACAAAACCTCATAATATGTATCTCCAGACAGCAGTACAGACCGGTGTGCTTTCGCTCATCTGCTTTTTAGTTTTTTATATCTGGTATTTCCTTGAATGAAAAACTCAATCTTGACTAAAATATCACCTCTTAACATAAAATCGATTTTGGGGGCAAAATTTTGCGTTATTTAGCGTGCATTTTTCTTCAAGGTGTGTTATAATTCGTTCATCTGAATGCATCATGTAATCATTTATGGCATGGCAAACAGACGACTCGGTACTGCTTATGCAAAAGAAAACACGACCCGTCTGATTACCCCTATTGACAAATCGATCACTTTCTGCATTCAAAATATTTATTTACTTGTTCTTTACGAACAGGTCGGGCATTAAGTGGACTTCATCGGGCGGGATGAGGTCCATTTTTAATAGATGCCATAATGCCATCATATCCTTGTCCTCTTCGTTAATAAGCTCATATGGAGCCTTATTCCCCAGACTAACCCTACGTGTGCTGTTGATATGATTCATAAGAAGCGTCATGTCTTCCTGAGTATACGGATTTAAACTTCTGCCCCTCGGAATCACGTACCTTATATACTCATGATTTTTCTCTATGTGAGGTTTCTGCCATGATGCCATAGGATCACAGTAATACACGTTCGTTCTAAATTCATAGTCCGATGTAAGTTCTAGATCATCAACCTTTTTAAACTCACCACCGTTATCAGTAAGAAATACCGGAAACAGCCTCATAAAGCATTCTAACCCAAGTCCTCTTTCAAGATAATCGAAGACTCTCTTAACTGATTCAGCTTTTCCGTCAGGCATCAGAAACATCAGCATTATGGAATTTTTCTGGAAAATCATGGTTAACAACCTTTTGCCACGTTCACGAACTCCTTTTACGGTATCCATCTCAACCACATCTGCAGCAGAATACTTCATAAAAGACTCAAAATCCTCATATGTATGGCCTATCCTATACTCTTGATCAGCAAATCCCTTATAGAAACTTTTGGCGTTTTTTCTCCTCTGTTTATAACTGGTCTTCCGACGAAGATCGATGTTCCTTATGGTTAGTTCACCTGCGTCAATGTAATTGTACAAGCTTCTTAACGAAATAGGCATTTCAGCCTCATGCTCTGCGTATATATGTGTCAGAGGCTGCCCTTTTTTGACAAGTCTGGTTACCAGTTCATCTACAAATGTTTTTTGTTCATCCGTCAGCCTGATTCCCTTGCGGCACTCCGAACGTCTTCTTGAAACAGCAGCGTCTGCATACTGTGCAGAATAAATGTATTTGTCTTTTATACACAATTTTTTATTCTTGCAAGTATTACATACATATGGTGGCTTCTCGTGTTTATGACAGGCTACTGATATATATCTTGGACAAAGCTTTCTGCAATCATATCCCAAGCATAAACGACATAAGCGATTACAACCGTCAGAAGGAGCGCCACAAACTCCTGTTTCTCTACAATGTCTTACCAACTTACAATCTTTTCGAGAAAAATAAGTTCCTGCTATAAATGTTCTGTTTTCAAACACCTCATGGGCAACAGTTGAAGGATGTCTTTTTAACCTCTTAGCAATCTCCTTAAAAGATTCTCCCCTGCACAATCCAGTTTCGATTGCAATTCTGTCAGTCAGATCCATCTGACCATGTCTTCTATAGTATTTCAAACTAACTCCTATCTAGCAGTTAGTGATCGATGGTTAGTAGTCTAACAGAAGTTATTGCAATAGTAAACTAGATAAAAACTACGATTTCCAGCGGTCATAGAACGGGTTTAATTTTGCAATCTAGGATCTGACAAGAATAATAATATCACAAAGCATGTCCAATAATCCGGACTCATAAATATTTTTTTCAAATGCTATACCAAACATTCGATATATCTATCATCTTATCCTTTGTCAAGAATGAGACATTCTTAACATCTTCTACAATCACATCAATTAACTGCATGGTACCGTCAATATTTTTATATCTCTCTATCTTTCTAATGACCGGTTCCACTATCCAATACTCTTGTATGCCTATTTTAGCATACAACCGCATTTTCTCGTTTCTATCTATCACTTCTGTAGATTCCGACAGTACCTCTGCAATAAACCAAGGAATACTGTCCAGATCAACCCCGTTGGCGGAAGATATGTCACAAGCTATAGAAATATCCGGCATCCTGTATGCAGCTGTATCTTCTTTCCATCTAAAACTCTGCTCCCGCAATACTTCACATGATTTTTCTACCACTTTCTCCAATGACTTTACAAGTCTTCCCAAGGTAATATTATGAACGACTGAAGCACGAGACATATCCACAATATCACCATTTTCAAGGACATTATATTTTATTGCTAAATTACCGTCCATAAAATTACCTCCTTAAAGTTTATTTCCTATAGTATTATAATGCATTTTGCAAGAAATTTCAAGGTTTTTTTATTGTACCAGGCGTTCTCCGTATTTACGCAGCCTTTCCATGATCTCGTTATTTGTCAGGCACAGGTTTATGTCTCTGCGCAGCCCCGCTGAATACGGAAAACCTTCGGTATACCATGCTACATGTTTTCTCATTTCACGGACTGCGGTCCACTCTCCCTTTAGATCCGTAAGCATCTTAAGGTGCCTTTTGATCATGGAAAAGACTTCATCGAAACCGGGTTTACCCAGCTCCTCTCCGGTTTTAAGGAAATGCTTTATGTTTTTAAACAGCCAAGGATTTCCCTGCGCTCCGCGTGCGACCATAACTGCGTCACAACCGGTATACTTAAACATTTCGCCCGCATCCTTCGGTGTAAATATATCCCCGTTTCCTATGACAGGGATGCTTACCCTCTGTTTTACCTCGGCTATCACGTCCCAGTCGGCCTTCCCGCTGTAATACTGTTCACGGGTTCGTCCGTGTACAGCAACGGCTTTCGCTCCGCTTTCCTCCATGACATGTGCGAATTCGGGAGCGTTCCTGTCACCTGCGGCAAAGCCCTTCCTGAACTTGACGGTAACAGGCTTATTTACGGTCTTTACCAATGCGCTCACTATCCTTCCGGCGAGAACGGGATCCTTCATAAGCGCAGAGCCTTCACCGTTGTTTACAACCTTAGGTACCGGACAGCCCATGTTTACATCAAGGATGTCAAAGTTCAGATCCTCAATCCTTTTTGCCGTCTCCGCCATCAGTTCCGGTTCGCTGCCGAAGAGCTGAAGTGCCACGGGTCTTTCCCGCTCGTCAATCTTCAGCATGTCCTTCGTATTGGTATTATTGTAATGTATGCCCTTTGCACTCACCATTTCGGTATAGATAAGATCCGCACCCTGCTCCCTGCAAAGGATTCTAAAGGGCATGTCCGTAACCCCTGCCATAGGCCCGAGGAAAACACGCCCTGTCTCTATATTTCCTATTTTCATATTCCGGAACCTGATACCCTGAATTCCTGTATTATAGTTCTTCTTTCTTAATGAAAACCTTATAGTATTTCTCGAGGCTTTCAAACAGCTCCCGGCGGGTATTCCTCATCTTTTTAATGAGAAGCTCGCTTCCGATATCGTCGTAGAGCAGATCGCCCTCATCACAGGATGCGATCAGCTGAAGCTCACCGTCTTCATCAAACATCATGGTAAAAATACCTCCGACCTCTTCGGTGTAAAGAACGCACATGATCTTAAGCTCGTCCTTCACCGCCTTGGGCAGCTTGTCAAAGTTTTTGTCCAGATAATATTTCTGTGTGTAAGAATTGCTTACGCACATTATCAGTCCCTTAGAAGTCATAACGCTCCTCTTGTTTAAGTTCTTCCGACAATTTAACGTAAACCGTCTTTCCCGCGATCAGCCGACCACATCGGTCATCGTATACATCCCGGCAGGCTTTCCCGCAAGGAATAATGCCGCGCTTACCGCTCCCTTGGCAAATACATTCCTCGAATAAGCGGTATGCTTGATCTCAACCACCTCGTCAAGTCCTGCGAATATGACCTCATGATCTCCGACGATGCTTCCGCCCCTGACTGCCGATATGCCTATCTCGTCCTTGGGTCTGACTTCTCTTCTTCCGGAACGGTCATAAACATACTCGTATTTTCCGTCACATGCGGAATTTATTGCATCCGCAAGCAGAAGTGCCGTACCCGAAGGTGCATCCTTTTTCTGATTATGATGACGCTCAACTATCTCTATGTCATATCCGTTTCCCGCAAGTATCTGAGCAGCGGTCTGTATAAGCTTTGCCACGGTGTTGATGCCGAGAGACATGTTTGCCGAACGCAGCATCGCAACCTTTCCCGATGCCTCCTTGATCTCTCCAAGCTGCTCCTCGCTGTAGCCTGTGGTGCAAAGCACTACCGGAACATTCTTTTCGGTTGCATACCCGAGGATGCTGTCAAGTGCCTTCGGTGATGAAAAATCTATTATGACATCTGCACTTTCCTTTACATCGGTTATCACTTTATAAACGGGAAACTCCGCATTTCCCTCACATATATCAACGCCCGCAACTATCTGAGCGTCACTGCTGTCTTTAACTATCTGTCTTACGGCATTTCCCATTCTGCCGAAGCAGCCGCAAAATATTATCTTAACCATGTTTTTCTCCCTTATATCTTCTGTTTACACCTCATCAGTCAGCTTCGCTGACAGCTTCCCCTGAGGGGAAGCCTTTGCGCCCTAGGTGTTATTTGATTATGTTCAGTCTCTTCATTTCTGCCTTAAGCGCATCTGCATGGGCATCCTCCATCTCGCATAAAGGATTGCGAAGTGGACCTGCAGCAAATCCCATGAATCTGCACGCTGTCTTAACGGGAATGGGGTTAACCTCAGAGAAAAGAAGATCTACAAGGGGCAGATACTTTAACTGAAGCTCAAGGCTTCCCTTTGTATCACCCTTTAAGAACTTGTCAACGATAAGATGCGTATCCATGGGTGCTACATGTGAAAGTACCGAGATAACGCCCTTTCCGCCGAGTGAAAGGATGGGAACTATCGCATTGTCATCACCCGAGTAGATCGTGATATTGTCTCCGCAGAGCTGTGCAACCTTTGCTGTCCAGCCGATGTTTCCGGTAGCATCCTTAACCGCTACGATGTTCTCATAGTTTTCAGCAAGATACTTTACGGTCTCGGGCAGGATGTTCACTCCTGTTCTTCCGGGGATATTGTAAAGAATAATGGGGATATTGATAGCTTCCGCAGTTTTTCCGAAATGAAGCTTTAATCCCTTCTGCGTAGCCTTGTTATAGTAAGGAGAAACGAGAAGTACCGCATCTGCGCCGGCGGCCTCAGCCTCCTTCGAAAGATAGATGGCTGTTTCGGTGCAGTTGGAACCTGTTCCCGCAATAACCGGTACTCTCTTGTTTACATACTTTGTAACGAATCGGATGCATTCGATATGCTCCTCATGTGAAAGAGTTGATGCCTCACCTGTTGTTCCGCATACGACGATAGCATCGGTGCCGTTTTCGATCTGGAAGTCGATCAGCTTTTCAAATTCGCCGTAATTAACGCTTCCATCCTCGTTCATGGGTGTGATGATGGCTATTGCCGATCCTGTAAATACTGTCTTCTTGCTCATTTTTTTGTCCTCCGGTATATTGGTCTGTTTTCTTTCTTTCCGCAATACAGCTCTTGCATTGCTCATAAAGAAAGCGTCGATGGATATCGACGCTAAAGTACAATCTTATAGTGAGTTACATACTCTTATCATTGTATCTTTAGGTAGCGCTCCATCATGAATGATGACAGTCGAAAAGCTCTTAACCCGACGACCAACCCCCATGCAATCAGGTGTACGGGGATTTCGGCATCTCATCCTTTCATCTTTCTTCAACCATGCCTGACATGTCGGAAAAACTACTTATAATCGATGCGCCTCTACCAAACAACGACATATTATCATAACGATGTCTCTATGTCAATATGTTTTTTCTAAAATTACAAACTTGTACAAATGTCCGCGAGGCAGAGACTTGCATCACGAAAATGCTTCAAGTGCAACCTTCATCATATCGTGGAAACCGTTCTGACGTTCTTCGGCGCTCATGCACTCTTTTCTGAAAATATGATCGGAAACCGTACACATACAGAGTGCATTTTTCCCGAAGCGTGCGGCGTTCATGTAGAATATGGCTGCTTCCATCTCTACTCCGAGCACGCCCATCTTTTTCCACTTCGCGTTGAACTCGATATCATCTGCATAGAAAACATCGGTAGAAAGGACATTGCCCACAACTGTCTCTATGCCGAGACGTTCTGCCGTATCCACCGCTTTTTTAAGGAGTCCGTAGGATGCGACGGGGGCAAAATGCCCGGGAAGGTTAAACGTACTCACATAATTTGAATCGGTACATGCCCCTATGGCTATGACCAGATCGCCAAGCTTTATATTATCCGCATATGCACCCATGGAACCGATACGGATCAGGTTCTCAACATCATAGAAATTGAACAGCTCATAGGTGTAGATGCCGACTGACGGGATACCCATGCCGCCTCCCATGACTGAGATCGGCTTTCCGTTATAGGTGCCCGTATATCCGTACATATTCCTTACGGTGTTAAAGCATACGGGATTTTCAAGATATGTTTCCGCAATGTATTTTGCCCTGAGCGGATCGCCGGGCATAAGAACTGTCTTTGCTATGTCACCTTTATTCGCGTTATTATGAGGTGTACTCATGTTTTTGTCAGGGTCATTGACCCTTTTCCCCTTTCCTCTTTCACTTATCCCCGGTTAAAGCCAGGGATTTTTCTCCGTTTTTAAGCAGGGATCATTTTAACCCCAGATCCTCAAGCTCTACTCTCTTAGGCTTGTTATGCTCATCATAAAGATCGATCTCAAGCATATTCTTCATATCGGGAGTGATGATCTTACGCTCCTCCGGGATGAGCGGTATAAAACCCTTACCGGACTTAACCCTTTCCACATAATCAGAAATGTCGTTAAGCGGCTCTTCAAAGCACATGCCCGCAATTGAAGGGGCAAGGTTCTTTACGTCATGAAGATCGGTTCCCGAAGTCATGATTATATTCCTGTCCTTGCAGAAATTATAAGCAAATGCATCCTGATATACAGGATTTCCGAAATTGCATGCTTCCATCGCATGGCACTGGAACGGATGCAGCTTAACCCTGTCCACATACGGTCTTTCCCTGAACGGATGCGCTCCGACCACGAGACCGCCGGCCTTGTCAACTATTTCAAAAAGCTCATCATGGGGGCAGTTCTTTACTTCGGGATGTTTTTTAAGCCAGGCCTTGTCAAGACCGTAGATCAGATATTCGTCCACAAGCCTGTTAGCTTCCCATCCGAAGAAAACCTTGAAGCCCTGCTTGTCGCCTTCTTCCTTTGCAAGTTCATATCCCTTGCAGAACTCTTCAACAAAATCCTCCCACGGAAGCGACCTGTCAACGGCTGTGTTCCCGTTGAAGAAATGATCCGTGATTATCATTCCGTCATAGCCAAGCTCTTTAAATGCATGTATGTAATCCGCCGCATGGGTACGTCCGCATGCGCTGCTCTCGGCAGTGTGCATATGCACCTCATATTTGTACGGATATTTCTTGTTGATTTCAGGCATAAAACCCTCCTTGTCCCTAAATGTCTTTCGATATAAAAAGTATAGCACTATAAGTCCGGGTTAGCAACAACAAATTTAAGAGTTTTGTCCCGCAACCTTTTTCCTTCTTTCAGCGAGCAGCAGGTCAACCATTCTTCCGTAGCTCCTGGTTCCGTCCGTGACATTGTTTGCCTTAAGATAGGTATCGTTCATAGCCTCTCCGGCTTCACTTAAAACCGTGTCCTCAAACTGATGCCAATACTTCGAATTATAGATAAGATCAAGGCTTACACCTGCATTATATTTCCCTCGGAGCGTACCATACTTATCCTTATCCGCGTCATACAGCTTGTTCATGCTTACTATCAGCGCAAGCATGTATCCGCTGTACTTCAGTTCGGCAGAATCCGAATTCACACAGGCAAGATATCCTATGTAATTCGCCTCATCCTCCCTCATAAATCCCCTTAAGTGACTCAGCTCATGACAGGTCGTTGATGCCTTTGAGTAATCGGGGACATCCACATTTACGTTTGATTCGACAGTCCACGGGAAATATACACCTGTTATGTTAAACTCCGACATAGCCCTTGAAAAAAGCACCGGCTTGGCATACGGATAAAAGCCTTTAAGCACATCGTACTGTTCCGAAAGCTTTTCCATGGCATCCCTGCATGCGGAAGCCCGTTCCCTGTTTGTCATGGATGATACAAATATCTCATCGTCACTGATACCGAGCGCAGCTCTTGCCTCATTCGTTTTCTCCAGCAGCTCCTCACACAGTCCGTAAAGCTCATCCACAGAGGATTTTTTAACCTCAAGTCCGCTGAATTCGGCAAATTCATATCTGTAATAATTTGTCCCCGCTCCTATCATATACCACAGGAAAACAATACCCAGCGCCATAATAAGCAGCCTCAGGGAATCAAGTACCGTGTAGAGCTTTTCCTTTGACCTTACTATCCTTATGATACAAAAGAAAGGATACAGTACAAGAGCGAGCACAAAAAGTATGAGCAGCCATTCCGCTACCGAGAAGGGCAAAAAGCCCGTAAGAAAGGACATGATAAAACCGTAGACCCTGTATATCCCACGGGCAAAAACATATTCTGCTATGTCACTGTTACATCTTGCAAGAATATAGCATAAAAACCCGACCGGCCAGCATAAACAGATCAGGTTTCTCTTTTGTTTCAAAAATCTTTTCATACCAGTCCCAAAAATCCCGCCAGATCTTCGAAGCTTCCGCGGTTATAAACGGAAATGTCCTTACCGTGTTTATTGATCATACAGTCGGTGATGAGATATACCTGCATTCCGAGGGTTTCCGCAACCATATCCTCATCAACATCATTACCGACCATTAAGCATTCTTCGGGATCCAGTGAAAAACGTTTCAGTATTTCCTTATAATACTCAATATTGGGTTTGCAGGAACTGCAGTTCTCATAGGTTGTATAGCCTTCAAACTCACTTACGTCAAGTCCTGCCCATGAGGTTCTCTTGCATGTTGCGACATCCGGGAATATCGGATTTGTCGCAAGGATTATCCTGTAGCCCTTATCCTTACATTTATCTATTAAAGTCCTTACATATGGGTTAAATCCGCAAAATTCTTTTCCACCGTCAAATTCATTTGCATAAAACGATTCACAAACGGTCCTTGCAAGCGGTGTCCTGTCACCGTATACGCTTTCCATATATTTCCAGAAAGCTTCGGCATTTGACTTTGTCCCGTCATTCATGACCATATGCTTTATGCCTGTCCATATGTTCTTTATGAACTCCTTTCCTTCAAAGCCGTATTCGGAAAGCTTTTTTACAAGGAGCTTAAAATATCCTTCGGTAAAGAATTCCATATCCATGGGAAGCAATGTCCCGTCAAGATCAAACAAGATGTTTTTTATCATATTTACTCCAAAAATTGCCCTAAGTTGGCAAATGGATTTGCACTTAGGGCATTTTATTTTAGCTTAGTCGATTATTTTGAATACAGGGGATATGCATCTGTCAGCATCTTGACAAGTGAAACTGCTCTGCTGTGATCTCCTGTCGGATCCGAAATACAGATATCGATAGCTTCTGCGATGATCTTCATATCGGCTTCCTTCATGCCTCTTGTAGTAACGGCGGGAGTTCCGAGACGGATACCGCTGGTAACGAAAGGTGACTGGGGATCGTTGGGAACCGCATTCTTGTTACAGGTGATGTTAACCGCATCAAGAAGCTTCTCAGCATCCTTACCTGTGATATTCTTGTTCTGAAGGTCAACAAGCATAAGATGGTTGTCGGTACCTCCGGATACAAGGTTGAAGTCTCTTGCGACAAGCTCTTCCGCAAGAACCTTTGCATTCTTTACAAGCTGTCCTACATACTCCTTGTACTCGGGAGAAAGTGCCTCTTTGAAGCAGATAGCTTTTGCAGCTATGACATGCTCTAAAGGTCCGCCCTGCATACCGGGGAATACTGCCTTATTTAACTTGTGCTCGGTAGCGAACTCTTCGCTTGAAAGGATGAGACCGCCACGAGGTCCTCTTAATGTCTTATGTACGGTAGCCGTAGTTACATGAGCGTAGGGAATAGGGCTCTCATGATATCCTGTAGCGACAAGTCCTGCAATATGAGCTATATCTGCCATAAGATAAGCTCCGCACTTGTCTGCGATCTCCCTGAAACGCTTGAAATCAATCTTTCTCGCATATGCGGATGCGCCGCAGATGATAAGCTTGGGCTTGCACTCCATAGCGATCTTTTCTACCTCGTCATAATCAAGGTAGCCTTCTGCATTTATACCGTAAGGAACGCAGTTATATACATTACCGGAAATATTTGCGGGGCTTCCGTGTGAAAGATGTCCGCCGCATGCCAGGCTCATACCCATAAATGTATCGCTGGGCTGAAGAAGTGCATTCTGTACTGCCTGGTTGGCCTGTGATCCCGAATGGGGCTGAACATTTGCATATGTGCAGCCGAAAAGCTTTTTTGCTCTCTCGATAGCCAGGGTCTCAACCTTATCAACGAACTCACATCCGCCGTAATAACGGTGTCCGGGATAACCTTCCGCATACTTATTTGTAAGCGGGCTTCCCATTGCAGCCATAACAGCCTTTGTTACAAAGTTTTCCGATGCTATCAGCTCGATATGTGAGTCCTGACGCTGGATTTCTTCAGATATGGCAGTAGCTATTTCCTTGTCCTCTGCCAGTATTTCCTCAAATGAATACATAACTTCCGTCCTTTCCTACGTGAAAAATAAAAAACCTTAACTATTATAGTATCACTTTAAAAAAAGTGCAAGTAAAATTTTAAACAGAACCCAAAAGTTCCGAATACTCGGGATGCTTCTTTACAAACGACTTAAGATCCGACATCATTCCGCTTTTCTGCTTTGAATTGAACTCAAGCTGTATCTTAAGCTTTCTGTGTCTTTCAAGAAGTACCGTCTTTAGCTCATGCAGTGCGTGCCTGTCTGTCAGATATTCAACCTGATGCACCCACATTTGCGGCAAAGCGAAGCCGGCCTTTGTCAGTACCTCGGCAAGACCGTCCTGACTTGCGGCAAGAAGTCCCGTGTTCTTCTTATATTTCTTTTCCTCTTCCTTTTCCTTCAGATAGCCCTGCCAATTGAAAGCAAGCTCCTGATGGCTGTTGCACATATACTTTTCATAAGTATAATCAAGTGTATTTACCGTATTGACATACTTTATCTTTACCTTGTTCAGAAGCTCGACCGCACGGTTCATAAGTCTGTCGCTTCTTGCCACGGTATTATCACAGTCCCTCATCGTCACAACAAAATATGCCGCATAAACGCATGCAAGCGCTCCCATTACAAGGAACGGCAACAGCATACTCTTCTGCGTATTCCTTGAAATTATGATAAAAAGGATGCTTACGGCTATGAGCGCCACTACCGAGACCTCGGTAAATTTAATGAGGAATTTCTTCTTCTTTTCCGCTTCTTCCCTGGCGTATTTTATGGAACCCTTTTCACCCTCCAGCTGCCTCATGTCATTCTTTATAAGAAGGAGATATGCTTCCTCTTCTTCCATTTCCTTAAGCTTGTCGGGTATCTCATCACTGTACATATCCATGATCCTGTACTTGTCGAGAGGAATGATACGTCTACCGTTCTGATACTCTTCCCTCATCTGCTCCAAGGA
>JAEEVO010000186.1 GCA_016290905.1 Lachnospiraceae bacterium
ACAAAGAAGGCAAATTTATCATGCTGTCTTCTTATATGTACAGCGGTTCGGGAATGTCATATAACTCATTATCATTTGAATTCTCTGACGGAGTTGAAGAGACTCGTGATGAGGGCAGCAGGGATGCGCAGGGCGAAAACGGATTCTATTACAAAAATGATTATTGTGATGATCATCAGATAGCTTATGAAGATGAATATGCTGACGAGATTACCGAAAATGATGAACAGGTAATCCTTGCTTATTACAGCTTTGATTATGATATTGAATCTGATGCTGAACGGCTCCAGATATATCTGACATACATTGACGGAGGAAATCTTTCGCAGGAGATTCGATGATCATCTCCTGCTCCGGCATGATATGCCTATGTCAGAAATCGTTCACTATTTTGTAACACTTTCCGACCAATAATGTGCTATACTCAAGCCATCAGAAAAAAGAACTTAAGAGGTTCAAAGGAGGTGAGACCAATGGGAAGTGATACACAAACAAGCAGACGGTTGGTCTCGCTTGATTCACAGGTTTCCTCCAGGTAAGTTTTTATACTTAAAATTGAGTTTCTCTCAAGTATTGAATCAACGAAAACGACCGGAACTTGAATTACATTTAAATAGATTTGTAACTGTAAATCCCACTCCCGCCCATACCGGCGGGAGTTTTCTTTTATGGTGAATTATCCCTTTTATATTGATATAATACTTGCATGAGTAATTATAAAGAACGTTTCAATAAGTACGAGAAAAACAGATGGGCTGGACTTACGATATCTCTTTGTATCGTCGTTGTTTTCTATATGCTCGTTTCGAATCTCGGCAACTTAAAGGTTTTCTTCAATTCTTTTTTATACATTACCTCCACGGTAATCATCGGTGCTGTTATAGCCTATACGGTTAATCCGCTGGCGGTGTTTATTTACAAGCGAGTCCAGAAACTGATAAAAAAGAATGATTATGTTGCGTGGATCGTTTCCGCTACAGTCGCCCTGATATTTGTGATCGGTTTCCTTGTCGGTATGATCGTTGTCTTGGCACCTATGCTCATTGACAATATCACGACTTTTGCTTTGGGTCTGTCAGATTATATGAACAGCCTTAAGGAACTGGTGCTTTCCACCGAACTCGATCAGGATATGAAGCTGAGTCTTACCGGTTTTATTGATGAGCAGAGCAACCTTACTGCGGTTGTGAGCAAGTTCGTTTTCGGCAATGACATGACTCCTTCCGGTATGCTCAGATTCTCGGCCAGTATCGGTTCCGGAGCATTCAATTTCCTTATCGGCATCATTCTCGCTTTTTATTTTCTCATCGGGAAAAAGAAACTGGTCGAGCTGTTAACGGAATTCTTCTTTCTCGTGATTCCTTCAAAGTATTACGAGAACTGTAAAAACGTTTGGATCAAGTTCAATTCGATCTTCTCAAGGTTTATCATATGTGAACTTGTGGATGCCCTGATAGTCGGAATAGTCAACGGAACTTTTATGTGCATCATGCATATGCCGTATGCTGTCTTCTGTTCCGTTGTTGTTGCGCTTACAAATCTGGCTCCTACATTCGGACCGTTTGTCGGTGCTTTTATCTGCGCGGTCATCCTTTTGCTGGTAAAACCGGAATTTGTTATTCCGTTCCTCGTGTTTACTCTTGCTCTGCAGCTTATCGACGGCTATGTTATCAAGCCGAGACTGTTCGGTTCCGCACTTAAGGTTCCGGCATTTCTTATCCTTGTTTTCCTTGTTGTCGGCGGCAAGTTGTGGGGAGTCCCCGGTGTCCTTTTGGCTATACCTCTTGCAGCCATACTCTCGTATATTTACCGGGTTATTGCAGTGCCATGGCTTCAGGCACGGAAAAAGGCTAAAAACAGTATTGCCGTCCAGGAAAATACAAATGTTAAAGCCAAAGCTGATTCAAAGGAGAAATAAACGGAGCGTTTCAGCCTGTTTATTAAATATTTATAAGGAAAGATTCTTGTATGCTAATATGTCCAAATTGCGGAGCTGCAAATAATGACGGCACCAGGTTTTGTACCAGTTGCGGCGGACAGCTCCCTGTAACCCAGCAACCACAGCCTGTTCAGCCTGTTACACAGCAGCCGGTATATCAACAGCCGGTCTATCAGCAACCGGTATATCAACAGCCGGTATATCAGCAGCCTGTTTACCAGAAGCCTGCTGCTCAGCCTCCGGTCGCGCCGCAGCCTGAAAAAAACGGTATGTGTACTGCCGGATTTGTTTTGTCTCTGATCGGTATCTTTACCGCCGGTATTAC
>JAEEVO010000187.1 GCA_016290905.1 Lachnospiraceae bacterium
GTCCCTGCCATATTTGTTCAGGCAAAAAAGTGTCACGCGCTCAAGTCCGTGATTATCAAGCCATCTGCGTGAAGCATCGTAAGCGCTCGACGGACGCCCCGTTATGATATAAACCTCATGCCCACAGTCAATCCACTCATTTATCACCTTAGAAGCCCCGGGCGTCTCATCATATGAAAGCAGTTCCTCCGGGCGATGCCCTTCCAGCATAAGCCGCTCATACTCGTCATCCGTAAGCTCAAAAGACTGTTGCAAATTGAAAAAACGCACCTTCTCATAAGGAACATCTTTTCCGAAAAGTCTCTTTGCAATCTCCGTAAACGCCCTTGCCGTCTCGCAAAGGCAGTCATCAAAATCTATATAAATATTCATTCTGTCAACCTCATCAACCATAAATCATATGTTTATCCCTATAAAGTCTTTCTGTTATATCTCAAGCCCGACTTGCCCATTCCAGTATTGTCGCCTTATCGAACCCATTTAGATTCTCAGGAATATCCGTTTTCTTGAAGAATCTGTGCTCGATAACCTCTTCAGGGTCACCCACAATTTCACCTTCATATTCTTTAGTCAAAAAAATAATTCCCGGGCCAAAAGTCACATCTCCGTTCGGATACTCAATAATACAGTCACGTCCCGAACAAAGCTTGAAAATTTCGAGTTTTCCTACCGAAAGCCCTGATTCCTCTTTTACTTCTCTTTTCGCAGCTTCTTCAAAAGTCTCGCCCATCTCCATCGCTCCGCCAATCAGTGCCCAGCTGCCATTGTCACGCCTTTTCTGTAAAAGAATCTCTCCCTCGGCATTTTCAATTATCACTCCACATGAGCATGACATAATCGGCGCATGTCCGACATACTTGCGCATCTCCATGATGTAACCGCGCTCTTTGTACAGCTTGATATAGTCAGCGATTGAACGTTTTATTTCTTTATTGTAAGCATCGGCTGTATCTTTTTCATCAATGTATCTCTCAGCTTTATCAATGAATTTAATAATTTTCTTGATATAACGCACGCCTTTGATAACGCCCATAATAATCGCTGCTAAAAGGAGTATCCTGAGTATCAAATTGACTATTGTCATAAATATTAAGAACCACTCTGTTGTGACCATACATTTCCTCCCTCCGAACGACAAAACTTATTCCTTACAGCCCACGCCATCTTCAGTTCTTACTTATACTTATAATCCCCGAACAATACGACTTTTGCTCGAATACTAACTCAGGGAAAGCTTCGCGAAGTTCATCTATCACAAAATAGATTTCGTCCTCATCCCAGGCACTGCCGGCCTCTTCTTTACACTTCTCAAGTTTGCTTCTCGTCTCAAACGCCACATCTCCGACAAGGAGCTTTCCACCTTCATCAAGAAGATTCAGTAACTCCCTGAAGAAAAGGACCTTCTTCTCATCCGTCAAATGATGCAACGAATACGTTCCCAAAATAAAATCATACTTACGCTCGTAAAGCTCCGAAACAAGCCCCTTTGAAAAGTCGCCTTGATACAAGTTCGCATCGGGCATCTTTTCTTTTGCAAGCTCGATCATTCTCCGGGAAAAATCCTGACCGTACACATCACATCCGTTCTCATAAAGCTTAGTCGTAAGCGTTCCCGTTCCAAATCCAATGTCCAGAACAGCCGCATTTTCTTTGTGCATGATCTTATCAAAAATCCCGCCAAGAACGCTCTTATATCCCGCAAACGGATAGGTATTTGCCTCCTCTGAAATACCTACCGCCTTGTCATAGCCGTCAGCCCATAAGTTAAATCCCTTGTTGTCTAGCATTTGTTTCCTCCTGTCATTCTCTATAATGTCTTTTTAATTAAGTCTCAGTCCAACTCCGCACAGTCTCTGATCGCCTGCGCCACCTCTCGCGGCAGGCACGTAGTCTCCTCTTCCACGTTTTCTTTTACATGCAACCATTCATCATCGGGGAGACTAAAGTCGAACGCGGTCAAAAAATCTTCTTTCGGAAGTTTACCTGTAATCACTTTGGTAAGAACTGTAGCAACCAGATAATCACCGACGGCAGATGCATGAGCACCGTCGCGGTAATAAAGGTCTGCCTCGGGTATATCAGAAAGCATATTCAGCACACACTCCCATACTTCTCCGATTGGTGCAAGCAAGACTCCCTGCTGCTCAGCAATCGCTCTATATCTGCGGTTCATCTCAGCCTGATTTTCCGGCTTCGCCTTCTCCGCCCAAGTCTCAAATAAAATCGGCGTTGTACCGGCTTCTTTACACAGCTTGATT
>JAEEVO010000188.1 GCA_016290905.1 Lachnospiraceae bacterium
GTCTGAGATCCCCACCATGCCATCCTGAGTGTTACTTCTTCTGTTTTCCCCTTATTACCGCATGCTGCGCATGATATTGCCATAACTGCGGTAAGTAAAAAAGCTACAAGTCTTTTTTTCATAAGTTTTACCGTCTCCTTTGGTTTGTTTGAATACACATAACAGGTAACAATGAGATCACCGGCCGTAAGAAATCACTCTTCCTGTTGGTTTTATTCTATTACCGGGTCCGCGAAAATACTACCAAAAATATATGTGGTTTTATGCTTATATTACTGTTATTTTGTCTTTAACATTGCTCAAAATCCCCAAAAATGACAATATATATGTAGTATTTTTAATTTCTACATATTATTTTGACAAAAGCACTTTTGTATGATATCATCTGTTCATGCGGACTTTTGTGAGAAGCCGCTGTATAGACTTTACCCGGAAGGAAAGCGTAAATAAAATGTACTCGGAAAAAAGCAACGAAGGTATCTTTGTGGAGCATGCCGTCCGCACTCCCACTTTCAGGATGAATTACGAACATCTCCATTCTTATGTGGAATTTTTCTGGCTCAAGACCGGATACTGCACCTATTATGTTAACGGCAAGGAATTTCATCTCTCACCCGGGGACATCTTTATTGCTGCGCCCGGCGAAAGCCATTGCACTCGATATGAAGGGACTGTGCTCTGCGAAAGGACTGTAATTTATTTTGACCTTCCCGTACTCGGCGAGGAATATCTGTCTTCGCACAGCGAGCTTGTCAAAAAGCTTTCGGTATCCGGGAAGGTGCTTATCGTAAAAAAAGGCCTGGATCAGATAGATACTCTGATACAGGCTATGATGACCGAGAATAACATTCCCGACGATTATTCATCCGAAAATATGGTGCTGCTGTTTAAGCAGATACTTCTGTGGATACAGCGCTATGGCATCTTCATTTACGAACAGGTGGATACCAGCACGGGAGTTGATGAGGATATAGAAGCCACAATGCGTTTTGTCGCGGAGAATTACGACGGTCTGATAACGTTAGAGGAGACCGCGGACAGAGTGAGCTTAAGCCCGACCTATCTTTCGAAGAAGTTTAAGCAGGTCACGGGAAAGACCTTCAGCGAATATGTGAATTTCATACGTCTCCGCCAGGCTACACAGATGCTCCTCACTACAGATGACTCCGTGACTGAGATCGCGATGAAATGCGGCTTCAACTCCGGGAATTATTTCAAGGACTGCTTCAAAAAGAAATTCGGAGTATCTCCCCGCACTTACAGGATACAATCAAAAAAACATGAATTTTAAGGACCTTCGAACTTAATACCATTTTCTTCAAAATATTCCTTTATGGTATCAGACAGCCTTTCATGTGAATCTTCATACGGATCGCTGTCCTCGTCATAATACTCACTATCTACAGCAAGCGCAAGTTTGTATATTTCTTCCACAACCTCCGGTTTTGCTCTGAGTGTCCCTACAGGTATGTTTTGAACGATATCGAAAAAATCTTCTTCATGGTCTTCGAATATTCCTGCTGCGGATTGTAACGCGGTTATAATGAGCTCCCTGTCAGTTCTTAATCGCTCTGACGCAAAGCAAAATGCTGATCCGTCGTTCTTCACAGCTTCGAATACTATCCCTCTGTCATCCTGCAGTCTCTTTGAAGCACTGCCAAGAGCACAGCCGAAATTCTGAACCGCGATAAGAACTATCTCCCTGTCATCCTTTAGCTCGTCGGAAGCGCTTTCCAACGCAAATCCACAGAAGCGGACAGCTGCAAGTACTACTTCGCGGTCGGACTTAAGACCTCCCAGAGCGTGTGAGAGTGCTATACCGCCCAAACCGTATTCAGGCGCGGCACAGGCACCACGCGCGGCTACTGCCGTCATTACTATTTCTTTGTCCGCGCGCATGCTTGCAGGCAAATATTGAAGCATATCACCGCGTTCGGATACGATCCTCATTACCAGATCCTTATCCTCCAGAACATCTGTGGGTGCATAGCGAAGACAGTAAACGTTATCAGCCATCACCATTTCGATAATGTCACGATCCCTTTTCAGTCTGTCCGATGCGTATTCGTAGTTAAATATTCTCCGCTTTATTGCGGCAACGGCAATTTCCCTGTCGTCCCTGAAACTTTCACTGATGTCTTCAAACAACTGGTCGTTCTTTTTGATGCCCTCAAGTATAAAGCCCTTATCGTTTCGAAGCTCTTCGGCCGCATAGTTGATGGAATAACTGAAGTCCTTAATGGCTTTAAGTACCGTTT
>JAEEVO010000189.1 GCA_016290905.1 Lachnospiraceae bacterium
TGAGCTCGGTATGCCCCCTACGGGCGGTATCGGCTATGGCATTGACCGTCTCGTAATGCTCCTTACTGACAGCCCGAGCATAAGAGACGTGCTTCTCTTCCCGACTATGAAAAGTTTAAACAACTAAAACCCTGAAACGCAATAAATAAAGGCGTTTGCGGATTTTCGAAAATACGTTTGACCCCAAATCGACCTCATTTGTACCCCAAATCGTCGGGGTCAGCGTAAAATAAGGCTTTTTCAAGTTTACGATCATTTTTTGACTCCACGGATTTTACCTTCCGTGGAGCCTTTTTTTGCCTTTATGATAAATCATGATAAACCATGAAACACTATGCGTACAAAGGCTCGTTTAGAACTGGATTATACCGAATTAGGTCTTTTTTCTCTGTCTTCAGATCGCACATTGGTTTCATTCTCCCCTTCCGTTTATCCTTATGCTAAGGAAAATGGAGGTACTGTTTATGTTTGTAATTTGGGCAGGAACGCTCGCTGTTCTCCTAAATAAGTTTTGGCGTCTTACGTGCAGAATCGAATCATTCAAAGACGACTACAATGAAGTGGTCAAAAGATACGGCGTCTATTACATGTGTATAGACGATCTGCCGCTATGAGACGTAAATCTGTAGCTGAGGAAAGACCGGAACTTGTGCGCCAATGGCACAGAAGTAACAAACTCTCCCCTGATAAAGTCTCCTGCGGCTCTCATCTGAAGGTCCGGTGGGTCTGCGACAAAGGACATGAATGGGAAGCTACTGTAAAGAACAGGGCTCTTCTTGGCAGCGGATGCCCATATTGTGAGCATCGCGGTGTCCTGAAAGGCTACAATGACCTGGCTACCGTTAATCCTGCTCTGGCTAAATCCTGGTCTCCCAAGAACAAGCTAAAACCCTCTATGGTCTCCCCTGCATCTAATCTTGAAGTCTTATGGGTCTGTGAGAAGGGGCACGAATGGAAAACACGCATAGCAGATCGTTCGGAAGGACATGGCTGCCCTTACTGTGCCGGACACAGGATCTGGAAAGGCTATAACGACCTCTCCACTACTCATTCGGAGCTTCTTTCCGAGTGGTCCGACAAAAATGAACTCTCCCCTGACGAAATAACCTATAAGAACCGTTCCAACGTCTGGTGGCACTGCAGCAAGTGCGGAAACGACTATCAGGCTGTTGTTTTCGCAAAAGCAAATGGCCGGGTTTGTCCTTACTGCGTAGCCGGAGAAATAAGACGGAACCGCGAAAAACGAATAAAGCTAAAGAAAACTATTGAGAACTTCCCTTATTTTCTGCCGCAGCTCGCAACGATCTACTATGCCAAAAAACGTGGATACAAAGTCGTTACTGACTCGGATTTTCCTGCAGGAATACCTGTAAGCTCCTATATACCAAGCCTTAGGCTGATAATTGATGTCTGTGAAGCTCCAAAAGAACTCTATATTAAAGAATATATAAGTAAGGTAAACAGCATTAAATACATAAGCATGCCTAAAAAGCTATCTGAAGAAGAGATAATCGGCCGTGTCATCAAAGCATTTTCTGATTCGCACGTTTACATGTCATTCTCCCCTGCTGAGGATCTGGAAAGGATCAGGAAGAATTACTTTCAATTGATGAGCAAATAACTAATCCGGTTCTATTGCTCCAGCCGGGCGAATATAATCACAGCCTCCGCACGAATCACAAAGGTCAGGATCAATCTCATATCTATTCATTCCACGGCTTATCGCACCTTCAGAACATGCGAACTCACATTTTCCGCATCCGGTACAAGCTCTTGTTATCACATAAGCCATGATCGGACTCCTTTTACACTACACTGTCCTTGAGCTTATCGAAAGCTTTCTTTGCTACTTGCTTTACATTGGGATCAGTCTCCGTAAAGGCAAGCTTCTTTACATATTCTTCGCAATGCTTAGCATGGATCTGAGCTACTGCCTCACATGCAGATGCCCTTACCATAGCAGACTGGTCACGTAAAAGCGGAATTAGGGCCATTCCCGAATCGTATGTTGGGATCATGCCAAGAGCCATTGCTACTGCCATCCTCACGTCTTCACTGGGATTATTGGCATACTTAAGAATAGCTCCAAGCTTCTGCTTAGCTCCCAGTTTCAAAATCTTATCTTTTATACCGTCATTAAATGCCATAGTCTTATCCCCCGATAATCTATCTAGCCCTATATTTATTATATGGATAGCATTTATGCCGAATAATCAATAAGACATTAAATCTCTGTAAACTCGAAACTTGAATGCA
>JAEEVO010000013.1 GCA_016290905.1 Lachnospiraceae bacterium
TGTGTTTGGTCAAAGTCACCTCGAAAACGCTTTCAGCGTTTCCTCGGTAACAAAACGATGCTCCGCATCTCATTTCAGTCGGGGCTTGAACCCCGCCTGAAAACGAAGATCTCCCCCCACCTTCGCTACGCTAAGAGGTGGGGGATATCTTCTGTTTTGTTATACTGCACGTTACGAAGTAATTATCAAAGTTCCTTCGCTAACGCTCATGATGATAGCTACTCCTCTATGTCAAATCCATAATTTTTGAGCAGGAATGCGCTGTCGCGCCAGTCTTTCTTTACCTTCACAAAGAGGCTCATGTTTATCCTGCAGCCAAGCAGGGCTTCCGCCTCAAGCCTGGCGTCGGTACCGATCTTTTTTATCATGGCTCCCTGTTTGCCGATGATTATGCCCTTGTGTGAATCACGCTCACATACTATGGAAGCTTCTATGTCGTAAAAAGGTATGTCAGAGTCTTTTTTCCGCGGGCGCTCTTTCATCTTTTCGATGGCAACCGCAATCCCGTGGGGGATCTCGTCACTGAGATATCTCAGTGCTTTTTCCCTTATGAGTTCTGCTACTATCTGTCTTTCGGGCTGATCTGTCAGCTCGTCCTCATCATAGTACATGGGGCCTTCCGGCAGGAGCCTGAAGATGATATGCTTTAATTCTTCCTCATTGGTCCCTTTCAGCGCACTTATCGGGATTATCTCATCAAAATCACAAAGATCCTTATACATGGTAATGAGCTGTGCCAGCTTTTCCTTTGAGACAGTATCTACCTTATTGATCACCAGGACCTTCGGGATATCGGCTATAGCCGCCGTTATGTCCTGTTTTCCTAAATAACCGGCATCCTGAACCGTATAACCGTCCGCGCCTACGTCACCTGTTCCTTTGGAGTCCTCTTTCATTCCGAGCATTCTGGCAATGTGCCTGTCGCCGGTACCGATATAATCCGTGGGTTCGATCAGCCACAATATAAGGTCCGATTCCGCAACTGTCCTTTCCGCTGTATTGATCATGAATTCCCCGAGCTTTGTCTTCGCCTTATGTATGCCGGGCGTATCCAGGAAGACAGCCTGTCCCTCATCCGTAGTCAGTATGGTCCTGATCCTTGTCCTTGTCGTCTGTGGTTTGTTTGAAGTGATCGCTATCTTCTGCCCTATGAGCCTGTTCATAAGAGTGGATTTCCCGACATTTGTCCTTCCTATAAGGGCTACAAAACCGGATTTAAATGACGGCATAAGAGAATCCTCCTTGTTTTCTTTTCTTTTTGTTAATATTTCTTAAAATTCTGTAAATTTACTTTGACTTTTTAATAGCTTTGTGATATAGTAAACAAAGGTGTAGATTTACGCCTATATATTTATTCATTTGGAGGCAGTAAAATGAAAAAGGGAACTGTTAAGTGGTTCAATTCCAAGAAGGGTTACGGATTCATCTCTGATGAGGAAGGAAATGACGTATTTGTTCATTTCTCAGCACTGAACATGGAAGGCTATAAGTCTCTTGACGAAGGCCAGGCTGTTACATTCGATGTAGTAGACGGCGAGAAGGGACCTCAGGCTGCAAACGTAACAAAGTGCTGATAGCACACTCTAAGGTTATGATCAATAGTACTAATAGATTAGTTTATAATATATGTAATATATCATAAATAAGTATTAGAAACAGGTTGTAACATAAAACCGTCCGGTTATCCGGACGGTTTTTCCTTTTATGTGTGCCAATCCCGGCCTATTCTTTGTCGATCTCGTTCTCGTACTCATCAAAAATATACTTGAAAACAGGTGCCATGCCTACAAGCTCGCATCCGTAGAATATGGAATCGTCCTGTCTGATCTCCCTGCGGATAATCTTGATGACGCAGTAAAGCTTTGCATCCTCCTTGCCAAGCTGAAGGCATGCATTAAAATAATAACCCAGAGGAATATCCGTTTTGGATGTAAATCCGATGCCTCCACGGGAAATATTCTCTATCTTTATAGGCGCGTCAAGATTTTTGATCATTTCATTATCCTGCTTAAATAACGAACTGATCTCCAGTGTCATTGAATATACAGGCATTCTCCTGTCACGTCGTTTTTCTTGCATATAAGCACCCGCCCTTTCTAAAATCTTCCTTCTCTTTTTCTTATGATACGTTTACTTTTTAACATGATAAAATCAGGCAAATAATTACCCTGTTCTATTTTACTATAATTTAATGAATTTTGCAATATTTTATTTCAATTTAATCTGATTTTGTATACGACGGCCTTTCTGTGACGACATTCGGTATATAATCCATCAGATATGAGTAGTAATTGTTTATCAATATGCTCTTTGAGATATTGAATTTGTTCTTTACTATCTCGTTTACAGCCTTTATATATCCGTCGGGAAGTTCTACATCCTTAAGCATGGTCACTTTTCCGTTTTTAACGTTGTACATGCAATAGTCCGTTATAAAGCTCTTGTCAGCCATGATGACCAGTGCGGGTGAATCCGAAAGGATATCCGTCCCCATAAGCAGACGCGAATCGTATTCGAGTCCGAAGAGATTTGACAGGGTTGGCACCAGATCGAGGCTTGAGCATGGCTTGTCGATGACTACGGACTTTTTCATGGCCGATGACCATATGACTCCGTAATTCTTATAAAGCTCAAATTCCGTCTCAACTTCATGTCCGGCAATCTCGTCTATGTACTGCTTTTCAAGTCCGTAAGGATAGTGATCTGCAGAGAACGATATTACTGTCTTGTCGGCTATGCCGGCTTTTTCCAGCTCCGATATCAGATACTCCAAAGCCTTGTCAAGCTCTATGTTGCATGCGATGTACGCCTTAGCGTTTGATGAATACGGAAGATCCTTTACGTAATCCCTGTTGCGCGTTGCCTGGGTGTTGCCACTGAAGGTATATTCCATATGTCCCGAAACGGTCATGTAATATACGTGGAAATGTTCGTCGTTTATATATTCAGGAAGCGAGTTCTGTATCATTTCAAGATCGGACTCGGGCCATACATCGGTGATCTGAAGCCCGGCATTCTTTGCTTTGAACTCATAGCCAAGATTGGGATGGGTCTCGTTCCTTCCGTAGTAGGTTGCCGTATGTGCGTGATATGCCCTGCTGGTATAGCCTTCTTTAAGGAACTGCCAGCCGAAGCACATGGGAAGGCTGTTCCTCTTGGACCTTTTGAAGCTGTTCGAATTATACGGGATTAGGCCTTGAAGGGCAACATATTCACCGTCACTTGTACTTGTATACCATACGGGCGTATAGAAGTTGGTAAATACAAATCCCTCGTGAGTAAGCTTGTAAAGTGTCGGAGTTATGTTTTCATCAACGGCCCAGGGCGAAAAGCCTTCACATACCAGATAGATGAGATTATACCCCTTAAACAGACCGGTATATGCATTTTTCTTCGTGGGCTCAACATCAGCCATATACTGATGCAGTGCTTTTATCTCTGTATTGCTCTCCGTTTCCGCAAGAGCGGCAAAATCTATATCCAGGACATTGGGGGAAGTGTCTATCGGAGTCGGCGTCGGCTTCGGCGTTGGAGTGGGCGTCGGTATGCGGGTTGCTCCGTCATTTTCTTTAGCACCGTCATTTTCCGTAGGTGTAACTTCCGGTTCCTGTGTAGGCGACGGGATCACTTCTTCAAATATCTGCGGTATGTCTGTCGGCGTCGGGTTGTTCTCTATTATCCTGATATCCGTGAGATTCTTTGTGTCCTTGATCTCAAGCTCTTCCTTTTCTCCGAAGAAAAACCTGTGGATGTCCTTCCCGGTGCCGGTTATCATGCCCAGACGCTCTATACCGAGATCCAGCATGAAATCGTTATGATAAAGGTCATAGGCGCTGAAATCTTCTTTTCCGTATGCGGGGAGAACGATAAGGAGCAGCACGTAAAAAACGACTGCAAGACCAAGATTTATGCCCTGATATGACAGTCTTTCCTTTAATTCTTTTACGCCGTTACATATGAATTGTTTTTTTAGGGAAATCGCAAGAGCCGTTATCGGTATGACAAGTACCAAAATAAGTCCCGGCACACACTCCCAGATACCTTTAAGAGCCTGCTTCCAGAACTCTGTCGCGTCACCTGCATTTTCAACAACCGAATTGAGGGATATGAATTTTGTAAATATATGGCCGTATACCATCTGTAAACCGAAGAATACGGTGATCACAATCGTAAATACCCATGCGATCACCCGGTTTACCACGGTATTTCCAAACCCTGTCAGTGCGGAGATCAAGAATCCCGCGCAGAGCGCCGACAGGGCGGATAACAAACAAAAGCCGTCGATCCTGCCAAAATAATATATATGGAATGCCGTCTCCATAAACACAAGGAGCAGCGGAAAGAAGATCGCACGGATATTCTTTTTCAGGAATGTCAGCATTTTAAATCTCACCCGAGAATACTTCAACTGCGGGTCCGGTCATGAATACCCGGCCCGTTTCCTCCTCGTATCTGATATTCAGCTTGCCACCGAGGAGTTCAACCTCTGTTTCATTATCTGTATAACCGTTTTCGACACATGCGACAACTGCCGCACATGCTCCTGTTCCGCATGCAAAGGTCTCGCCGGAACCACGTTCCCATACACGCATTTTTATATGTTTCCTGTCTACTATCTGAATGAACTCGATGTTTGCCTTTTCGGGGAAAAGCCTGTGTGTCTCGGCTTCGGGTCCGTATGAAACAATATCAAGTCCCGCAGTGTCGTCCACAAATGTAACGGCATGAGGATTTCCCATCGATACAAGGGTAAACTCAAATATTCTGCCGTTTACCGTTACCGGCAGCTTACGGATGCAACCGGTCTTGCCGGTCTTAATGCCGCCGGCTTTTTCGGTCAGTTCCGCCAGCTCTTCGATATTTAAAGGGATCAGTTCAGGCGCAAATATTGCCTGTCCCATATCTACCTTTACTTTTTCAACCTTTCCGTCTTCTCCTGTATAGAGTGAAAGCTTTTTGATGCCGGAAAGCGTCTCGACGTTTATCTCCTTTTCGGATACAATCCCGTGATCATATGCATATTTTCCGACACATCTGATTCCGTTTCCGCACATTTTTCCGCGTGAACCGTCAAGATTGTACATATCCATCATGCAGTCGGCAACCTTTGAAGGACGTATGAATATCACGCCGTCGCCGCCGATGCCGAAATGACGGTCAGAGAGCTCTATTGCAAGTTTTTCGGGATCCTGCGGGTTTTCTTTAAAGCAGTCAATGTATACATAGTCGTTTCCGCAGCCCTGCATCTTAGTAAATTTCATCGTTTTTTTCCTTTTTACAGTCAAAACTTTTTAATAGTTTTCAAAATATTTATCGATTCCGTTAGCCATACCCTGGACTATCTTATCCTGGTATTGGGAATCTGCCATTTTCTTGTCTTCATCGGCATTTGTCATATAGCCCATCTCAACTATGGTAACGGGTACCTTGGACCAGTTTATGCCGCTCATGGTGTCTGTTTCCCAGACATATCTCTTTTTCCCGCCGGTTGTAGCGACCATACCGTCAAGAACGTAGTCGGACAAAGCCCTGCACTGCTTGTATATGCCTGATAAGTACGGATTGGATTTTGTGGGGCAAATGGTCTCTATCCCGTATATGGACTTATCATCATTTCCGTTTGCATGAACCCTGATGAACACATCGGCGTTGTTTTCGTTTGCTATTTCCGCTCTTTCAATATTTGAAATGTCGACATCATTTGTGGTACGCGTCATTATAACGGTATATCCGCGTGAAGTAAGTTCGTCCCTAAGCTTAAGTGCGACGATCAGATTAAGCTCATACTCATCAAGTCCGGATACTATACCCGAAGTTCCCGAAGAAACCTTTGCCTTCTTTTCGGAAGATCCCGGTGCTACCGGTTCCGTATTGTAATTACCTTTGCTCTGATGTCCGGGATCTATGCATACGATCTTGCTTGAGGAAGTATTCTTCCCTGTTCCGGTATTTTCAGTTTTGTTATTGTTATTCTGTTCACCGTTATTATTTCCCGGTCCTTCTGCCGGACCGTTCTGAGTATTACTGTCATCAGGACTGTTATATACTCCGGTGATCAGCCTTGTTGCGATATAACAGGTCTTTCCTTCATATTCAACCTTGGTCCACTCAGCGTTGTAGCCGACTCTCTTAAGTCTCTGACTCTTCGGGAGATTTGCCACAAGCGTGCTTTCCGTTGACGCTGCTTCCCTGAGGTTTACGTCGTCCTTGGTGCTTACATAGTCTGATTTTTCCTCAAACTTAAAGCCCTTGTCATTATCCTGGGCAGTATTCTGTGTGTTATCCTGAGGATTGTTTGTCGCCATTTCGTTCTTTATCAGACGTGTGGCTATATAGCACTCCATGTCATTATAGATAACTCTTGTCCATTCAGCATTATATCCCGTACGCTCAAGTACCTTGCTCTGCTCAAGATAAGCAACTATCTTGATGCCGTCTTCCGATGACGGACGCTCTCTTAAGTTTACACCGGCCTTTGTCTCTACGAAGTCCTGCTTTTCGGTAAATACAATACCCATTTCAAGATCATCCTGTTTGTCGGGCTCTTTTGGTCCGTTGTCGTCGGGCTCCGTTGTATCGGGATCCTTCGTATCCGGGTCTTTTGTATCCGGATCATCCTTGATCTCAGTCGAAGACTGTCCGCTTTCAGAGGTATTGTTCTGAGAATCCTTCTTTCCGGATTCGTTTTTGTCCTTATCTTTGTTTACATTTCCCTTATCTGCTTCGGCAGTTTTCTCGGTCTTTGCTCCGCTTCCTGAGTTTTCTTCATTATTATTGTCTCTATTTTCAATGCTGCCTATAATGATCAGACAGACAAGGATCACTATCAGACCTGCCAGAATAAACGGCATGATCCTCAATACCTTATTTAAGTTCATGTCTTCTCCTTTCTCAAACCGTTCTCATCATAAACCCTTATTCAAATAGTCTTCCTGTTCTTTTGTCAGTACATCAATATCTTTTCCGAGGCACTGCAGTTTTCTTAATGCCACAGCCCTGTCCACATCTGCCGGAACCTTAACCAGCTTCTCTTTTATCTTTCCGCGGTTTTCAACAAGATATTTTGCGGAAAGAGCCTGGATTGCAAAGCTCATGTCCATGATTTCTGCGGGGTGTCCGTCACCGGCCGCAAGATTAACCAGCCTGCCCTCTGCAAGAATGTATACCCAGTTTCCGTTTTCAAGCTTGTAGCCCATGATGTTGTTTCTCATCTGAGCCGTCTCAACAGCCATCTCCTTAATGCCCGCAACGTCAACCTCGACATCGAAATGTCCTGCGTTGCAGCATATGGCTCCGTTCTTCATCCTTAAGAAGTCTTCTTTTCCTATTACCCTGCAGCATCCCGTAACGGTCACGAAGAAATCTCCCTTTGATGCTGCTTCTCTCATCGGCATGACTTCAAATCCGTCCATTACCGCTTCTATGGCACGTATCGGATCTATCTCGGTCACAATGACCTTGGCTCCCATGCCCTTTGCCCTCATGGCTACGCCCTTGCCGCACCATCCGTATCCTGCCACAACAACCGTTTTCCCGGCAACGATAAGATTAGTTGTACGGTTTATGCCGTCCCATACCGACTGTCCGGTACCGTAACGGTTATCAAAGAGATGCTTGCAGTCGGCGTCGTTTACCAGTACCATGGGGAACTCAAGCTCGCCTTTTTCAGCCATGGCTTTAAGCCTTATGATACCTGTTGTAGTTTCCTCACAGCCGCCGATCACGTAGCTCAGCCTGTCCTTCATATCTGTATGAAGCTTATGTACCAGGTCTCCGCCATCGTCTATAATGATGTTACAGTCGTTCTCCAGAACATGTGTCAGATGCTGTTCATATTCTTCTGCAGTGGTACCGTGCCATGCATGTACCTCGAGTCCTTCCGAAACCAGTGCGGCAGCCACATCATCCTGCGTGGAAAGGGGGTTGCTTCCGGTTATGAACATCTCGGCTCCGCCGCTCTTCAATACTTCACAGAGATAAGCCGTCTTTGCCTCGAGATGTACGGAAAGCGCTATTTTTATGCCCTTAAAGGGCTGTGTACGTTCAAAATCCTTTTTTATATCGGTAAGAAGCGGGCAGTTTCTCCTGACCCACTCAATCTTACGCATACCGGATTCCGCCAAGGAAATGTCCCTTATTTCAGAATTATTCATATTTTTGCTCATCCTTTCCGAAAAAACACCGTTCAGATTCATTATAGCCGATAATTATGACTAATTCAACCTAAAAATTATTTTAATTATTAACGAAAAATTCATAATTTTAATATACGCAGTTCATATTTACGTTTTATACTTACGTCAGTGAAAAGCAAACCCGCAAGGGTTAAAAATATTTTTTTCATAAACTTCAAGCTCAACAGTCTCCTCCCCCCCTCTGTTGGGCTTCTCCTCATTTTTGGGGGTCTTTTTTATTTTGAGATATAATCTATAAGATGGAAATCGATATTCTTATGTGCTTTAAACAGCGTGCCGATATGCTTTCCTTCCATTATCTCTCCGAGCTTTGAGATATCCTCGGCGTTTGTTATGATCATATCGGCTCCGGAGTCGGTAGCGATACGTGCAGCCGAAATCTTGGTTGACATACCGCCCTTTCCTACGCTTGAACCGGGTCCCTTTCCCATGGCAAGGATCTTTTCGTCAATGACCTCAACCGTGTCTATAAACTTTGCATCGGGATTCTGATCGGGGTTATCGGTATAGAGTCCGTCCTTATCCGAAAGAAGGATCAACAGATCCGCATGTACCAATGCCGCAACGATAGCGGAAAGGGTGTCGTTCTCGCCGAATGTCAGTTCGATCTCGTCCGTTGATACGGTATCGTTTTCGTTTACTATCGGTACTACGCCCATCTTGAACAGCTCGTCAAAGGTGCTTCTCGCATTATGACGGCTTTCCGGATCTATCATGGTGTTCTTGGTCATCAGAATCTGTGCCGCATTTCTGAGATACTCCGCAAAAAGCTTCTGATACACCATCATCAGCCTTGCCTGTCCGACTGCAGCGCAAGCCTGCTTTCCCGCCTTGTCTTCAGGACGTTTCGTAAGGCCTAATGCTTTTACGCCCACCGCGATGGCGCCTGAGGTAACGAGGATCACATCCTTACCCTTATTGCACTGGTCGGTGATTATCCTTACAAGCTTTTCTATGCGCACAAGGTTTAGATTGCCTGTTTCCGGATGTACAAGCGATGAAGAACCGATTTTGATAACTATCCTTTTTTTGTCCTTGATGTATTCACGATCTGTCATGTTTTTATTCCTTCTTTTTATATATATTTTTTTATTCCCACAAAGCTGCAATATTGTGGTTTAAATGTCATCCCGAGGGCTTTGGCCCGAAGGATCTTGTTTGCCGTAAACGCTGAAAGATTCTTCGCTTCGCTCAGAATGACATATGGTAAATCTTGGGATTTAAATGTTTCAGAACAAAATGTTTCAGAACAGGATTCCCTGTATCTTCATCTGGATACTTTTGACCCCGTTAAACTCGTTTATCTCCGGGACGTAGCTCAGTGCAAGACTGATGTCGTTGTCTCTGCCCTCAAAGGCCGCTTCAACGCTTTCCCTTCCAAACCTTCCGGTTAAGCTTTCCACTATTTCGTCTGCATCCTTAAAGCATACGGCGTTATATCTTACGCCCTTGCTGTCCTCCATGGTAAAGCGCAGGAAATTGTTGTTTTTGCCAATGCGTCTCATGCGTATGACGCGATTATTCCTGTCCGCGAAAAGAGGGGGTGGGTTATCGGTCCCGCACGGTGCAAAAAGTTTCATTTCTTCAACGCCGTTTTCATCAAAGCCGCTGAGCCAGGCTATCGCGTCAAGAAGTACCTTTTTCCTCAGATCCTCATCTGATAACGTACAGTTTTCGTTCATCCTCCTGCGGAATTCGGATACATTTTCTTCAGGTATGCTGAGTCCGGCCGCCATCGGGTGTCCTCCGAATTTTGTGAACAGGTCCGAGCATTTCTGCATTTCCCCGAACATGTTGTAACCGGGAATGGATCTTCCGGAGCCTTTGACTCCTTCCTTGGCTTTGGTCAGTACAAAAACCGGTCTGTAGTACTTTTCCTTTATCCTGCCTGCGATAATTCCGGCAAGGCTTTCATGGCATTCGGGTAGTTCCACCACCAGCACCCTGTCAAGGTCTTCCTGTTCGTCAAGCATGGCAAAGGCTTTCTGTGTCTCCTCAACAGTCATGTTTTTTCTTTCTTCATTATAATCCCTGCATATTTCGGCGGAAGACAGGGCTTCCTGCGGATCCTTTGCATTGAGCATGTCCATCGCCCTGCCGGCAAGATCAAGCCTGCCCGTTGCATTGAGGCAAGGACCGATTATGAAGCCTATCGTATGTTCGTTGATCTCGTTTTTGATCTGGCAGAGATCTATCAGTGCCTTTAAGCCGATGTTTACCTCTCTGCCGTCCGGGTTCTCATTTTTCAGATAAATGCTGTTTAATATCTTAAGTCCCAGAGCGGCAATGGTCCTGTTCTCTCCCGTCAGCGGAACAACATCGCAAATGGTTGCAATGGCCATAAATTCAAGATACTTTAAACAGCCCCTGCCTGCCGGAGCAAGTCCCCTTCTTTCAAGCAGCTCCGCTCCAAGTTTTGCCGCAACCACAGCCCCGCAGATATCCCTGCATGGGTAGGTTTCATCAGGTCTTTTCGGATCGACAAGTATATTTGCATCCGGAAGATCTTCCGGAAGTTCATGATGATCCGTCACAATAAGGGTTATGCCGCACTCCTTTGCAGCTTCCGCTGCGAGAACGGCAGCTATACCGTTATCACAGGTTATGACCGTATCAATCCCGTCTTCGGCAGCTTTCCTGATCATTTCCCCGTTTATACCGTAACCGTCCTTAATACGATCAGGAATATAAAAATCAGCTTCCGCCCCCAGTTTTTTCAAAACATCGCTCAAAATATAGGTGGACATGATGCCGTCGGCATCATAGTCCCCTATTACCCTGAACCTTTTTCGGGACGAAAGCTTCTCTTCTATGATGTCGGCCGCCCCGCCAAGATCCTTCATAAGCTTCTGGGAATGCATCATCGTCTCATCCGGATAAAGGAACTCCCTTATATCCTTCTCCGACGACAGCCCTCTGTTTATAAGCAATCTTGCAGTCGGGGCAGTGACACCGAAAGTATTGATAATGAAATTCAAATCTCCTGTTTTATTACAGACCGTCCATTTCTCAATAGCGTTTTTCATAAATTAATTCTCATCTTTAACCTTGTTCTTCTTAGCGAAAAGATGCCATACACCGCCGGCTATACATACAGATGAGAAGCCGCCGGCGATTATGCCTGCCATAAGCGGGATAGCGAACTCTTTAACAGATGAAACTCCGAGTATTGCAAGCAGAACAACCATGACGAGAGTTGTCAGTGAAGTGTAGATACTTCTTGTGAATGTCTGCGAGATACTCTTGTTAACAACATCCGCAACGCTTTCCTTATCAAGCTTTTCAGCCATGTTTTCACGTACACGGTCAAAGATAACGATGGTTGCGTTGATCGAATATCCGACTATCGTAAGCAGACATGCGATAAAGGTATTGCCTACAGAGATAATATCCTTTGCGATGGCGTATACCGTGATAACTACGAGCACGTCATGAATAAGTGCTATTACCGAAGAGAAACCGAAGCTTAAGGTCTTGAATCTGAACCAGATGTATATGAGCATACAGATGGTTGCCACTATAACAGCGATCAACGCATCCTTCTTCATCTCACCGCTGACCGTAGCTCCAACGGTTTCGGTAGTGATGTTCTCATCCTTTACGGAATAACCCGAGGTGATAATGTTGGTAAGCTTTGCCCTGTCTTCGGTTGAAAGCTCTTTGGTTCTTACTGTAACCATTGAAGAATCCTTAACCGTTGAAATGACTGCAGAGATACCGATCTCATTTCTTATCTTCTCGTCAAGCGTGGTATTAATGTCCGAAGGAACCTCTCCGTCCATTGTAAAGGTGGTAGCTGTACCGCCCGAGAAATCAAGTCCGTAATTGAAAGGTGCATCAATAGACGCAATGTTGATGATGATAGCTACGATACCTGCAAGGATCACTACGCCCGATATGGCTGCGAACTTCGGGAAGTTCTCGATGATCTTCATCTTCTTATAGCCCTTCTTCTCGCCGAAGCAGCCGACTTTATCGGCACCGAGTTTTACAAATGCGTTAAGTATGAACTTTGTAACAAAGAGTGCCGTAATCATTGAAAGGATAATACCGATGGCAAGTGTCTGTGCAAAGCCCTTTACGGTACCCGAACCGAGCATGAACAGCACGATGGCTGCAATGATCGTAGTAACGTTACCGTCGACGATGGCTGAAAGAGCCTTGTTAAATCCGAGCTTGATACTTGAATTTACCGTCTTTCCGGAACCAAGCTCTTCCTGTATACGTGTAAATATGATGACGTTCGCGTCAACCGCCATACCTATCGAAAGGATGATACCTGCTATACCGGGAAGCGTAAGGGTAACTTCAAACAGGTTAAGGCAGATGATCATGGCGCCTACATAACATGCAAGAGCTATGGATGCGGCAACACCGGGTATACGATACATGATGATCATGAAAAGAATGATGATGCCGAGACCGATCGCACCTGCAACAAGGCTGGTGTCAAGTGCGTTTGCACCGAGCTGAGCGCCTTCTACGTAATATCTTAAAACCGAAAGTTCAAGAGGAAGTGCACCGATCCTTATCGTGGTAGCAAGCTCACTGCTCTCCTCAAAGGATGACTGACCCTCTATTACCGCTGAACCGGTACTTATAACACTGTTAACTCCGGGTGCCGAAACGACTACGCCGTCATATACTATGGCTATGACATTTGCAATGTGCTCACTTGCGCCTACGGCATATGAGGTTGCCGTTGCAAATTTCTGAGAACCTTCCGAGTTAAAGGACAGGTCTACATAGTACACTGTACCCTTATACTGATCCTGTCTCATCTTTGCACTTGCGCTCTGGATATCCGAACCGTCTATTACGAGATCTCCTGCTGCGATGATCTCTTCCATGGTCCTTGACAGTCTGTATCCGCTTTCGGCATTGGGATCGGAAGTGATATTGGCCACTCCGTCGGGACCCTTACCATATATAAAATAAATATTACCGGCGCTGCCGAGTTTCTGAAGAACCGAATCCGCATCGCTTACACCGGGGATCGCAACAGTGATCCTGTTGTCGCCTTCGGGATAAACCTCAGCTTCGGTACTGAAACCTTCAGCACGCTTCTGCATCTTATAAACCGTATCACTTAATTCATCGGCTGTAGGATCTTCCTTTACCGTCTGATAAGTTATACTTACACCGCCGGCCAGGTCAAGACCGAGCTTAACATCCTTCATGCTGCCTGATTTATTTTCACCGAACCCGACGATCGAAACGAATCCGAGAGCGCCAACTATCAGCAAAACAATAAACAGCTGCAATAAACCTTTACCTTTCATAACGTCCTCCAAAATATCCTTTAGACTGTATAGCCTACAACTAAACTATACTAACACATATTTGTCGTAATGTCAAAGAGCAATTTCAGATTTTATATAAAAAGTAATATTTTAGTAAAATTTTAGTAAATTTTTATAAATTTTAGTGTTGACGGGAAGCAAAGAATGTGCTACTATGTATGTAGTTTTAAAAACCACGTCATTTAGATATGATTACACATTCATTTATAATCAAATGCTATTTAATCTTTAGAAAGGAAACGCCAATAGCGTAGTGTAAAACCATGTCAGTAAATAACAGACCATTCATCATCTCTACGGACACGACCTCCGATCTTCCGGAAGAGTTTGTCAAAGAGAACAACCTGGTCCTCCATCGCCTTCATTACATAGTTGACGGAGTAACCTACGGTGATGAGAAAAATCTTGAAATCAAAGATTTTTTCGGTCGCATGCGTAACGGAGCTACAGTTTCAACATTTGCAACAAATCCCGATGTCTCGAAGGATATTTTCCGCAAACAGCTTTCGGAGGGCTACGATGTTTTACATATCGCCTTCTCATCAGGACTCAGCAGCGCTTACAGCAACAGCGTAACAGCCGCAAGAGAAGTACTTGCCGATTTCCCCGACGGAAGGATCGAAGTTATCGATTCTCTGTGTGCCTCGGGCGGTGAAGGTCTCTATGTATGGTACGCATTAAAGCTCCAAAAGGACGGCTGGACCATGGACGAGATAATCAGATGGCTCAAGGATAACAAGCTTAACCTCTGCCATTCATTTACCGTCGATGACCTCACCTATCTTCACAGGGGAGGCAGGATCTCAAAGACCGTCAAAATATTCGGAACATTGTTAAATATCAAGCCCGTCCTTCACGTTGACAACGAAGGAAAGCTTGTTCCCTTAGAGAATGTCCGCGGCAGGAAAAAGTCTCTTAACTGTCTTGTGGACCAGATGGAAGCACATCTCGGAAATTACCGTGACAAAAACGATCTCATCATCATATCCCACGGTGATTGTCCCGAGGATGCTGAGTATGTCCGCGATCAGGTAAAGAAACGTCTCGGATATACCAATTTCATGATAAGCTACCTTTGTCCCACGATCGGATCCCATGCGGGTCCCGGAACCGTAGCACTCTTTTACTTAGGCAATTATCGTTAACCGGATAGTCTCCATTACTTCTGACATCCGCCGTCCGATCACAATTCGAAACGGCGGATGTCAGTTTTTATTCTCCTGATCATGTTTTCCTCACTGACATTGGTCGGCGGATCCGCAAATCCGGTAGCATTATCATAGGTAGAGCCGGGTACGCGTACAAGT
Organism: Lachnospiraceae bacterium; assembly: GCA_016290905.1. GTDB lineage: Bacteria > Bacillota > Clostridia > Lachnospirales > Lachnospiraceae > RUG11977. Next base: position 14,806 of record JAEEVO010000013.1, read on the forward strand.
ATGACCTCTCCTTCTTCAAGGGAATATCTCTGTCCGAAGCAGTCTTTTCTCTCCCACTTAAAGCCTTCCGTATCCCACATGTCACACATACCCAAAGCAGTGTTTCCTCTCGTGTTCGAATAAGTCATGATGAGCTTCCCGCTACGGTCGTACGCTTCTATTATCAGCTTCACGGCGACATATCCTTCTTTCAGGAAGAAGTCCTCCCGATAACTGCAGCCTCCGTATTTTCTAAGATATCCGTCCATATCGAAGCCCTTTGCCGTACAGTACCATACGTCCGGAAGCGAAAATGTAAATCTCCATTCCCTGATACCTTTTTGCGCATAAACAGCCGCAGACTCCGCTTCAAAGCTTCCCCTTAAATTTATGAAATAATCATTTGCACCACCCGTTCTGTCCGAATACCATATATCTGCTGCTTTTCTTTTTCCGTCCTTTGATATATGGGTAAGCTCCGGCCTGATGACGATCTTGGAGGCTGCATCCAGCATTCTGCTCCCGGATGTCTTAAGCGTAAAGCTCCAAGTATATCCGCTCTTCAGCATTCCCGTGTTTTCCGTTCTTGCTCCGGTTCCGTCAATGACAGGAAGTATGTACTTGTCAAGCATGTACCTGTTTTTCCCGTCCTTTTTATTGAGGCCGAGCTCATTTTTCGTACCGGTACCGTAGCTGTAGATTTTTTCCTTATTAAAGCCCTCCTCAAAGATCCCGGGGGTAAATAGGTTCCGATTAATATACTTGTTCACTCCGTCATATCTAAAAACGTCCTTCCAGTCATAAGCTTCCGAGCTTATGTCAAAAAGTTCCAGGCCGTATAATTTTCCCGACACCTCGATAAGCTTTTGGTCTTCAAATACAATTTCCCCGTCGTCATCAAACGAAGCCGCCCTTATCACATAGCTGCCTTCGGGTACGTCCGCCGGTACATAATAGGACGGATACGGCTCGTTCCATGTCCCGCCCCTTATCCTTATTCCGTCGGAAGAATACATATCACACGAAAACATCACCATGACGGATTCGTCATAATTTTCTAATTCCAGGTAAAAATCGCAGGAATCCGTAAGATGTCCTTCGGTCCCGTAAGAATCGGACAATCCCGTTACCGCATGTGCGATACCAATCCCGGCACTTAGGCTCTGAACAAACTTCAGGTTATCATCACCGACCGATAATTTAGGAGTCGCGGTCGGTGTCGCAGTCGGTGTGATTTCGGATGTTTCGGTCGGTGTTGTAGTCAATATGATCTCGGATGTTTCGGTTGGCGTTGTAGTCAATGTGATCCCCGGAGTTACCGTGATAGGCGGCCCGGGAGTCGGCACCGGTGTCGCTGTAAGAGCCGGCGTAGGTCCAGGTATCGGCGTCAGCCGCGGTGACGGTGTTGTATCGGGAACTTGCGTCGGGGTCGGCGTTGAGGTCGGTGTCGGGGACGGCTGCTTTACATTCTCTACAACAGGTATGTACAATATGACAGATACCGCATTTGAAGAAAGCAGCCTAAAATTGTAAGTGTTTTCCTTCTTATTTTTATATCCGCCGGGAAGCGCTTCACTGTCAGAGGCGCTTTTTGTACGGACGGTTGTCCCGTTTACACAGTTAAGGTCATATTGCATATTCCAACCGGGGAAAACATTTTTAAGTGCCTGATCCGTATTCCAGATATAAACAGCCTTCATGACATTCCCGTTAACGTCCTTCATGTTCCCGGATTCAACGCTCTTATATTCCTTCCCGTCACTGCCTGTAATTTTGTAGGGAACCTTCTTTTTCCATACATTCCTTATCTCAATGTTTTCATTTTCCTGCTTTATTATCTCACCCTTTTCATTATAATATGCCGTGCTTACATCACAGAACCTTGTAAACGGTACGGGTATATTGAGACAATCCCTCTGGGATGCCTGAGTCGCCGCGGTATTATTCCACCACAGCTTGAAAAGATCGGAATATCTGTAAAAAGGTGAATTGTTTGTCACGCGGTTATCCCTGTGCCATTCATCACTGTTACTTCCGCCGGTCACCGCAAAGACATGATGTATGTAGATGCTTCCCGTTTTTCCCGACAAGGCTGCTGAGTTCAGCAGGTTTATGAAAACCGAGCCGTCGATAACATAAGTGGTGGTAATATATCCGTCATCCGATACCTCACTGTCATACCAGTAGAAATCAAGACTCCTGTCCACATCATCCGCATGGCTTGCACTTCCGTCAGTGCTTACGGTATACATTACCGAATAATCGCCGTTTCTTTCAAGGTTACTTAAGTCGTCGCTTTCTCCGGCCTCCCGAAGCGATATCACAAAGCTCTGTGTATAATACCTTATCCCGCTTCCGCTCGAAAAATGCTTTCTTGTATAGTATACCTTGTTTTCATTTTTCTTATAGGTGATCGTGGCATTGCTTCCAAGCACATAAGTTGGGTCGGTGTCATCGGCACGGACGTTTATGATCACAAACGCAAATATAAAAAGCATTACGGAAGAAATCAGGAACAGCGGTGTCTTTGTACGTAAGATGCTTTTTTTATCTTCATCCATCCGTATCTCCCTTCTAAAAAGGCAGCTTGTAAAGCCACGGCATAAGCCCCGTATAGTCTATCATGATGCCGCGGGAAGTATTGCTGCAGTTCAGGCACCCGTAGGAGTCCGAAAGCCCGTTGGAATTAAAGAAGAAATCGGTCCATTCTCCGAGCTTATAATCCATATACAGTTTTCCGAGTACACTCCTCGTAAAAAGCGTTCCCGACTCATATCCGCGTCTTACGGGATACAGATACCCGTAGGTATCCTGATCGTCGCCGGATGTGAAGCCTTTTTCAAGCGGTATGTCGGATATCACTCTCAAATGTGCATAGACCTTGCAGTTATAATCCCCGGCATACCAGTATACACCCGAAACATCCGCACTCACATTATCGCATTCGATGATCGTCCTGTTTTCGATGCAGTGGACGATATAGTCTTCAAGCTCCTCTTCCGTCAGATATTTTTTCATGACCTTCTGCCATTCCTTATCATTTTTTACCGTCCTGTAATCAACGTTCAGCGCATAGGTATAAAACTCTTCGGAGCTTAAGGCAAGAAGCTTAGGCGTTTCGTCATTTCTGTAGCAGTCAAGGAAAATATTGGAACGGTACGGGAAGGAGTCTCCCGGATATTTCAAAGCATTAAACTCCCCGATCTCACAAGGGTATACAAAGGAAAAGTTTGTACGTTCCATTCTTTCCGAAAGCGTATCCGCCCCAATGCCTTTTCCTTTCTCAAAGAAGCTTTTCGTGATCCCGTTAAAGCCGGTATCATAGTATTCATTTCCGTAGGAGTCAAGGATATAAGGATAATACTCCGCGTTCCGGGGAAGGTTTCCCGTTCTTGTCACCTGATAGTCTTCTGACAGCTTAACTCTTTTTCCCCAGTTAAAAAGTCTTGTTACGATCAGGGCCGCTCTCTTTGCATCCAGTTTCTTTTTAGGTTCAAGGAGCCTTAAGTGTGAATAGGGTTTGGGCGATTTCCCTTCAAGGTATCCTCTGATATATGCCTTTGCGAGAGCGTTTTTCCCTGCAGCCGTTTTGACCTTCCCGATATCGGCAATCCTGTTTTCAATTACATATTTTACATCAGCGGCTTCTATTTCCCCGTAAAGCATTTCTTCCGCTTTGGAGATGATAACGGCCGCGTCGCCGACAGTCACAGCCTTCTTATACTTTTTTATGTCGGAAACAGCCATAAGCTTTAGTTTGACGGCAACCGCGCAGACCGCAGCTTCTTTTTTTGTCAGTTTGTATTTTGACGCATATTTGGTAATTGTCCCGGATTTTATCTTTTTCCCGTTTACACTGACCGTTTTTTTTCCCGATATGATACTGATATTATTCTTTATCCCGATATCTGTCCTGCTGCCCGAAGCCTCAATCTCGTTTACCAGACTCTCCATGAATTTTAGTCCGGTCAGCTTTTCCTCCGCCCTTACGGGTATGCATGAAGGCGCACATACCGTTAATGCGAACACCAGTGCTATCACAATTATCCTTCTCTTTTTCATAGTGCTTTTCCTTTCATTCTCCGTTTGTTATCCCATTCGCTGTTTGTCATCCTGAGCGACAGCGAAGGATCTTATTTTGCATGCTTTAAAGGATTCTTCGCTTCGCTCAGAATGAACCTGTATCAAATAACCTCTCCTTTATAAAAGCTCCGGAAGCCCTGTATCCGTCGTAGGTTCCATATTCCATGGGATATCCGGAAAAGAATGCAGTAAATGAAATCTCTCCGTTTTCCCCGTCCGGGATGAACCCGGATCTGTGATAGTTTTCATAGGGAGCACCTGTTTTTCCCGCTTCAAAAGTATAAACATAGTATCCTCCGTTAAGCCTGATCATCAGTACCGGTATGTACTGCTGCACCCCGGCTCTTTTGTCAGGATGACCGGTAATCCCGAGAGATGCATACAGCGAATAATAAAATGCATCGATTACTCTTTCTTCGGTCATACCATCAAATACGGTACCCGACGCTCTTAACTCCCATGCGGCTGCATTTACGGCATCGTCTATGATGCTCTCCATCCTTAAACGTTCCTTTTCATAACGTCTGTTTTTGGAAATGCCGGCATCGGTGAGCACTATGACGCTTATCGCAAACACCGCGAAAAACATGGTAAAATGGTAAATCTTCATGCGGCTCTCCTATTGTATACATCTTACGACAGAGCAGACGGCTCCCATATGATCCGATATCTTAAGGAAAACTGTGTCGTACGGATATAACTCAGGCTCCGCGTCCGGTTCAATCTGTATAAGCCGTCCCCCACCTTTTCTAATGACCGATATCTCAGCGCTGTATCCGCCTTCTCCTGTCAGATACCCGTTTAAAAGAGCCATATGCTTGTCTCCGATATAGCCGTCTTCGTCTATGCTTTCCATAAAATCTCCCGCAGCTTTCGCCAACCCGGTCTCACCGATATCCTTTGACAGAGAAAGTCCCCACAGGACAGGAAATATAAAAAGAACGATTATCATGATGAAAACATCCGTCATCTTACCCAGCAGCTCCACTATTTACCTCCGCATCGTTTTCTTTACTCTTTATCATACAGTAACATCTTGCCGCACATAAAAACTCACCGGCAAACATCTCCCCGGCAGACTGCCCGATGATATCCCGAAAAACCTGTTCACGGGCTTTACCGCTTTTGCCATCTTTCTTCAGCGCATTTTCGACAAGCTCCACGACCGGTTCTCCCGCCAAATTTCCGTCCCAGTTTTCCTCTCCATTTTCGAACTTATATCTGTATATATGCATTTTCATCTCTTTTTCCGTACTCATCAGTGCATCCTTTGGTATAAAGCTTTCGGAAAACAGGTTTCCGGGCATATCACGGTAGGAGCTGCCCTTTCTTAAATATACGGCTATCCTTAGTATCCGGTTATACAGTATCCTCCGTTCCGGTTTTCTTTTTCCAAAGGCCAGTTCCCCAAATACCTTCCCGTCAGAAGTCTCTGAGCCCAGAAACATGTTTGTTAAAGCAACTGACAGATTTATGCTTCCTAAGACCAGCAGTATCAGCCTCACTATCAGGCCGTTCACTGCTGCTGCCATGGCAAAAGCCGCTATCCCGAATGCCAGGTTGAATATGAGCCCGCCGCACACTAGAAGAAGAGGGTTCTTTTTTTCATCCTCAGAGTACATCATGCACTGTCCGACAGCCGTGTTTTTATATTTTCTTATCCTCAAGGCACCCCCGATATGTTCAACCGAAAAACCCAGTATCTCAATATGGAGAAACCGGTAGCCTGTGACCAGTCCGAACAGCAAGTGCCCCAGTTCATGGATCAGGATCGTCAGAATAAACATAAGCCTCCCGTAAGCCCCGCCACGATCATTAGAAATATTGCGACTGCCGTACAAAACATGACTGCCGCCACGGCTTTCTCTGCCATTTCCGTAAACTCATCCATAAATATATCCTCCGCTTACCTTTTCTCTTACAGGCACGTAAGAATCCCAGAACATATTGGCCAGGGCTTCTCCGAAGCTTGTTCTTAACGGATCCGCGGTAATGCTTACAAGGCAGTGCCTTACGTCGATGCTTCCTCCGCCCGTAAGTTCCGCCATGATCTCCTCCGTGTATCTGACGGTTATGACCTTTTCGCTTTTCCCGACGAGCACAGTTCCCACCTCGATCTCGATGTCATGGGGTATGCCCGATATCGCAATCCCTGCCCTGAGTGCTTCAATGTGCTCCAAGGTTATCCGGCCGTCACTGCGTATTTTTGCAAATGTCTCGTCAAGTGCAGCCTGTACGGCATTTTCCTCACGTTCCGCAAGGCTCAGCCCCTTGTACTTTACCGGAAGCAGTACAAGCGAAACGACCGCGATAAGCCCTGCGACATATCTTCCGATCAAGCCCTAACCTCCTAATGCTGGGTAAACTCTATGTTTACGACAAGACCGTTGCTGTTTTTGTATACCTTGCCTCTGTAGGACGCATTCTCATTGATATGTGATTTGCTTGTCAGTATCGTTTCCTGAGTCGAACCCGCATACTGATTCCCGGACGGCGTTATGGTCTTGTTGTCAATTGTCGTCACCGCTGTTTTATTGTTTGCATTGCTGTAATTGGTCCCCGAAGGATCCTCCTTGGTTATGACCGTTACCGAAACGTATTCCGTCTGGCACATTTCATTGATGACCGCTATAACCTTAGAGCCCGATACGTCAAGCCCGTCATACATGGTGGCGCTTATCTCCGAATAATCGCTCATCAGTTGTGTGTACTGTGTGGTGCCTCCGTTGATCGTACTCTTTGAAGAGTTGGCCATATACAGTGCAAGTGCACTTAAGATGACTGAAATTATGACCGTAACCGCCAAAACAAGTCCTTTTACTCCTATTTCAACATTATTTCTCGATCTCATAGCTTTTTCCTTTCATTTCTTTGTAAATTCCACGTCGGTTATTATCCCGTTTTTGTTACGTTTTACATGGCATATCCACTTTGTGACCGGATTAACGTACTCGCTGTTTTCCGGATCCCTTAGCTTTAATGCCGCTTCATAATTCTTGTAGGTCCTGCTGTTGCCTGACGTACCCTTCAGCACGATCCTGATGTCGGCCTCTTCACCGGAATATGTGTTCTCCAGATTTTTGAGACAGAAATTTACCACGTCTGCTCCGGATACAGTAAGGCCGTCAAGCTTTACAATATCGGAATTCTTTATCTCCTCCGTCCTGTCACTGATATATTCCGAGGAGATATTTGCCATCTCCCTTGCCGATATGAACTGCGATATCATAAGGGAAACCAGCAGTACCGAAAGCAATACCGATACGGCAAGCAGGAGAGCCCGCGGCGCTATCTCTATCGCGCAGGACCGGTGCGTCATATTTGTCCCGCTATTTTCTTTCGTGCCCGGTCTGTTTGTAATTTTAAAGTCTGTTTCCACCTGTATATCATCCCCCTTTCTTAACGGTCTCAGAAATTTCAGAGCTTTAGTCCGCCCTGGTATTCGTTAAATATCTGCATTGAGCGTACCATGAAAGGACAGAGCAGATATCCGAAGAGTATCAGACCGCCGGGCAGGACTGCGATGACCGCTCCGAGCATACCTTCGGTATCAAGAAGTATCCTTCGGTCAAGCTTCCTGTTTTCCTTAAAATTTTCTATTTCCGACGAAATCTCCTCAAACGCATCCTCTATACCGATCTCATCTGCCATCATGAAGCTGTCGGTCAGATTTCTCCATTCATGAGATTTATCCGCTTCGTACAGGCGCGAAAGCGCTTTTTCACCGGAGATGCTGTACTCGTCTATGCACTGTTTTATGGCCGGCCTGAATATTTCGGAAAATCTTTCCATTTCCTCCAGGATATAGAACGCAGAAACTCCGGGGACTTTTTTCAACATATGTATGATGCTCTGATACTGCATTATCTCATCCCTTATCCTGCCCTCGATAAGAGCTTTCCTGAAAAGCAGGGCAATGTCCGGAAAACTGAAAAGCACAAGTGCGGTAATAAGAGCCAGCACAATATCCACAGGTCCCATGTATTCTTTCCTGTACTTTTCGATTCTTTTAAGTATCTCCTCCGCGGCAGGAACGGCTACCGTTTCCGTTTTAATATCCTTTTCCGCAAGAAGCCTTTCAGTCAGTTCCGCTTTATCAATATTAAGCCCCCTATCAAGGATATACGCCGTATATTCCGGTATAAGCTTTTCCATTGCACTCAGCTGTCTGGAATCTGCGACCGAGGTCAGCTGCGAGATGTCCGAGGTATCATATTTATAAATCCTCGCCGATTCCGCATGACCCATGGAAAAAATAATCATTGCCGCGATAAAGCCGGCAAAAAGGTAGATCAGCTTTAAGCTGTAGAAGGTTTTTACTTTATAGGCCTGACAAAGATGCTTCAGATCCTCCGCGATCCTGTCGAGCTTTTTTCCCGATAAAGCCATGACTGCGCTTACTATCCTTTCCCAGACAGCAAGCCCCGTCAGTCCCGCCGCGATCGCATGCTTCTTTTTCCCAAGCTTTTCACCGTCGCGTAATTCCAGAAGCGCACTGTAGCATATAAAGGATACAAAGATAAGAACCGTTTTCGCTATCGCGCCCACATATCCGTTGTAAAAAAGATTCAGCGAAGGTATTGTGGAAACTCCCCATAAGGCTACGAATGGCACCGCAAGTACCGGAAGCACCGCGGTATACATTAACCCCGAAAACCGATGCCTTTTTTCCGATATGAACCTTGCCTCCTCTTCTATGTCATATTTAAGATGCATGCAGGAGTTCAAGAATACAGAACCGTTTTCATCCTCGATATCCCCGTTCTCCTCCACCAGCCTTGCAAGAGTCAGGAAAAGCTTCAGATGCTTATGATAACCGCCGTTTAAAAACGCATTCACCTCAGATACGGGATCCGCCGCATTCAGACAAGCCGCCATAGCCCTTATATGTCCGCGCATTATCCGGTCGGAATCCGGCTCGGCCATGACAAGAGCATCCTTGATCGAACCTGTCTTGTAATAGTAATGACGTACGGTTCCGAGAAAAGAATCAAATCCCTTCAAAAACCTTATCTCAAGCTTTGTTACTGCCGATGACAGGAACTCCATATAATAGAAATATGCCATGTAAATTGCCGAAATCAATGTAAACCATGACGGAGCCGTAAAAAATACGACACAGAACGTGACAGTCGACGCTATATAAATCTTTAGAACACACCCCGCAGCCTTTGCCGTACACTCCTTGAGATTCCCGTTAAGATATACCCTGTACCGCTTAAGCACGCTGTTTAATAAAGGAAGGCAGACCGGAAACCTTTCAAGGAAGTCATAAAGCCCGACAAGCATATCCTCAGTAGTTGTCTTCCTTTTTTCAAATACACCGATACTCCTGTCTCCGGATTTATGTTTCTTCATGATCATCACCTCCGGAAATCCCTTCGTCTGCCGCAGTTCTTTGCTTTTTTGCGTAAGCTTCCCATTTTTCAAGCTCCTGCTGCCCGACCTTTTCCGATATCCTTTTCTTTGTAATATCCGACAGATCTCCGGTAAGCCGGTATTCCGGTTTTTCCCTGTCAAACTCTATGATATTTGACGTTCTGTAAAGTCTTTTGTCGGTACTTCTTGAAAAGAATTCCCTGCAGGACTCGGTCAGACCCTCCGGATATTCCTTCCTCTCCTCCGGAATGATCTCGGTTATCCTTTCTATGTAAAACCTTCCTTCATGGTCATGTACCATATGGATATCAAAATTCAGGATATCAACCACCTGTTTTTCCGCAATCCCGACATCCGCTATGCCGAACTCAGAGACGAGCGCATTTCTCAGATATTCTATAAGCTTATCCGTGGTCTCATGATGCAGCGTCGTCACCGCCATCCTTGAACCTGACTGAGCAACCTGTATATATGCCCCGGCAATCTTTGGTTCATTCACTTCTCCTACTATCAGTATGTCCGTATCCATCTTCTTGGTTCCGGTAATGATGTCATATATCGTGAAATCACCGCGTTCCTGCATCATATGTATGTTTCTTTCCGGATAGACATTGTTCAGGTTGAGTTCAAACGAGCTTTCGGCAACCCTTATCGTGTATCCGGGATTCATGAAGCCCACCAGTGATTTTAACAGAGTTGTCTTTCCGCCGCCCATGGGTCCCGATATGCAGAAATTGGTCTCTCCCTTCGTGATCAGCCTTAAGAGCTCTATGACCATATCGTTGTTTTTATGGACAAGAAGCGTTTCTATGCGTCTTGCATTTGAAGACTTGAACTTCCTTACATAAAACGCCCATCCATCCGATACCGGGGGCCGCGCAGCGACTATACGCGAACCGTTTTTCAGAGTTCCGTGTATCACCGGATTCTTACGGCTTAAGGATTTCCTTATATTGTACCTGTATATGTTTTTAACGACTCTCTCAAGGTTTTCCTCCCTTTTAAACGAAAGGAATTTAAGCCTTATGAGCTTTCCGTGAAGGACGCAGTAAACCGTATCATAGTTCATGCTGAAGGACTCGTCTTCATGTTCCCTTAACAGCTCCTCCATGTAGTTGTACTCTATACGGCTCCTGCCTCCGACACCCGCAGACACTCCGTCTATCGATTCATCCATTATCAAAACGTCCGCACAGTCATGTCCGTAAAGCTTCTGATAGCATCTCTGTACAAGCATGTCCAGCCTGTCATCAAAGTTTCCTCCGGAATAATATTCTTCAAACGCCTTTTCCACATCCTCTTCATCGATATGGTACGGCGTCCCCTGAAATTCATCTGCCTTCGGCTCGCACCATCCGAAATCCCGGGCCATTTCCGCAAAAACTCCTCCCCCGAGTTTTTTTAAGTATATGACATACATGTATTCGAATTTATCCTGGGCACTCATCCTCGAGGGTGAATTGAATGGTATGATCCTGTTTATGTTTTCTTCGTTTATCCCCGCCTTTTTGACCAGCAGCTCTTTTAAGTATTCCTTCAGGTATTCCCTGTCCCCGGCATCTCCCAGGCATGCTTCACGGATTGATTTTTTAAGCCTGATCTGCTGTTTTTCTCTTTTCAGCGTTTCGGCCCTGTTAAGATTCAGCTCGGAATAATCACTGTTTAAGATATCATTTATCATGATCCTGCATTCTTCAAAAAGCCTGTCCTGGTTCCAGTCCCCTTCCTTAAGGGTAAGAACGGCGGTTCTGTTCTTTTTTGACCGGTCCGAAACCAGAAGCAGTATCATCGGGATCATTAGCAGTATAAGCCCCGCGGCTACTCCAAACATTCCTTCCCCCCTGTCTTTTTTCCCGAAAGCTCCTCCGCGAACAGGCACAGCTTATCCACAGTCTGTTTCAGCGTCATAAAAAAGTAGTCGTTATATGCGGCGTTTTCATCAGTAAGATTAAGGCTTAAGTATTTCATCACCTTCTCATCGCATATGGCGTCTCCGTATTGCGGATCGTGCGGGATCTCTCCCGAATTATGCTTCTGTATCTTCTTATATATATGTCGCAGGTTACTCAGGCTGTATTTGCTGTCCCTGTCATAATCGCCGAAGAGATAAAAAACCTTCTTGTTTTTGAATCTTTCGTTCTCAAAAAAGCTGTCTAGAAGATATCTGTCCTGTCTCAGCGTGACAATGACCATGTCGCACTCCTCGATCACCTTCATCGAGTACTCGTTGTCACCGGAATTTGTGTCGATAAGGACTATGTCATAGTATTGCTCTATGATCGATATGATATGTACGATCATGCTTTTTACAAGACTGCTCTCATAGCCTGCCCTGCTGCTCGTCTTTGTGCCCGCGAGCAGAAAAAGATTGTCGCTTATCCTTATGGAACAGTCCGATATCTTTTCCCCGTCAACATTTCCGGATTTAAAATGCCGGAGCACCGCGTCTATCCCGGTATCCCTGAAAAAATCGCCGTTGTTTACATTCCCCAGCAGCGGTCTTTCAAGATTGTTCAGGTTGTAATGCGTGTGTGTAACCATGATCTTCTTTCTTTTAAGCTCCGATAATGTTATCGCTGTTGCCAGAAGGCTTGCCGTCGCTCCGGTGCCGTGCAGCGGGCTCCAGAAAGCTATTTTCATACGATCCCTCCCTTTGATGCCCTTGCATAGGCTTTTTTTAGGGCTTTACCATCCGTTTCCGGATATATGAACAGAACTGTTTCACAGAGAAGCTTCTCCATTTCCCCCGACACGGAATCAAAACGGTAAATGTCGCTGTATTCCGTCCGCAAGGCGTTTCTACGATCTCTGATGTTATACGGAACGGCAAAGACCTTCCCGCAGTTAAACTTATCCGCAATGAGCCCCGTCCGCTTCGCTGCGATCCCCGTATAATCCTTAATGATCAGCATGTTCTCTCCCTTTATGTCCATTGTATCCAGCAGATCGAGATTCCTTTTTGATTCATCGGTTATGAATATGCACGGTTCGTTTTCCGAGACATATCCGGAAATATCGTAGAGCTTTATGATACAATCCGAGCTTTCAAGCTCCGCGGATTTCCCCTGTCTGTCACCGTTTCCGAAGGTATAGCCTATCCCCCTGTAATCAAGCACGAAATCCGACGGCTCGATATCCTTCAGATGCGGGATAAGCGGATATATCCTGTGTCCGCAGGTATGGTCGCAGACGGTTGTCTTATATCCTAAGTTCTGGACGATCCTTATCAGATAAAGTACTATGTCCTCGAAATGCCCGCCCACTATGCTTATTTTTCGTTTTTCGCTTAATCCCATACGGAACCTCCGTGTTCTATGCCTGATTCACCTTCTGTGCGCGTCCTGCTTTCATAGGCGGGTACATCCCCTGACAGATATGAAAACAGTGAGTCCTCGAGCCTGAGCCTTTCCTCTAAAGAAACCGTTCCCGTCATTATGTTTTCTATGTTGGGATTATCCATGATGAGCTTTGAAAGCGGAACTGAAGGAATATAATTAACCTCGGACGCTGTAACCTTTTCGGGTGAAATGTATTTTGTAAGATAGATATGTGAACCGCCGTACCTGTAAGTATCTGTGAGCGCGGAATCAAGGAAGAGCATCTCCTCCTCCGACATCTGCATGTAAACCTTTTTTCTCTGTTCATCAAGATGTATGACCTTTTTCTTTGACGCAACGATATAGTCAGTTCCGTCCGGGAAGCGTAATCGTACATCGACATAGTCATGCTCGCCGATATTTGCCGGGATGATTATGAAATCAAACTCCGCTTCCTTCAAGTTAACCAAAACGTTTTCCGTGGCAAGCAGGTTCTTTGTTATCTCCGTTCCGGGCTTTATATCCACGAGCACGCTTTTTCCCAGATCGGACTCTGCCGCGTATACCGGCATATTGCTTATGATCTCGTATTGTTCAAGCATCTCCGGTTTAAGCACGGTCCCCGCCGGTATGTACTCCTTTGCCCGGTATGCAGTTCCCGTATATGAGACAAGCCTGTCCCTAAGCTCGTTTATCGTTTCCCTGCTTGCTTCTTCGGCGTCGTCCCGGGCATTTTTAAACATATAAAAAGTAACTCCGAAGGAACACAAAAGAAGTATGATCGTAAGGACAAACAATACTCCCTTTATGTTCACTTTGGATATTTTCCTGACTCTTCTCCTCATCAGGCAAACTCCTCCCGTGTGCAGACTGCGGGTATAATACCTAAAGCTTTTATTTTTCTCCGAAAAATGGCACGAAAATAAAAGCCTCACAGCCGTCTTAAGTTGTTAATTGGAATAATGCGACAGATAAGCGTAACGCTTATCCAAAAAAAGAATAATATTGCTGAAAAAGTATTATATAGATAAACAGATGCATGGGTGTTACCAGCCACCCGTGCATCTGTCATTATACATTATAATGTACTGTTTGTAAAGGATTATTTACTATTTTTACAATATTTGTATACCGTTGGCAAGTGCTTCCTTTTTCATGTCATCGGGCCATACTGAGGAATGAACCTCTCCGATATGTGCCTTTCTTAAGAAGTACATGCACATTCTCGACTGTCCGATACCGCCGCCGACAGTATAAGGCAGTTCCTTATTTAAGATTGCTTTCTGGAACGGAAGCTCCGCACGCTCCTCGCAGCCTGCAAGCTTTAACTGGGAAGCAAGTGAAACCTCATCCACTCTTATACCCATTGAAGAAATCTCAAAGGCCGAATCAAGAACGGGATAATAAACAAGGATATCTCCGTTTAAATCCCAGTCATCATAGTCGGGAGCACGTCCGTCATGCTTTTCGCCGCCCTTGAGCTCCTTGCCTATCTGCATAAGGAATACCGCTTTTTTAAGACGGCAGATGTTATTCTCTCTCTCCTTGGGAGTTGCGTCCGGCCACATGTTTTCAAGCTCCTGTGTGGTCACGAAGCTTATCTCCTCGGGAAGTATCTCTTCGATGTAAGGATATTTGTCCGCAATGTAATGCTCCGTATCCTTTAACGCCTGATAAATACGTCTTACAATAGACTTAAGTGTCTCCGTATTCCTCTCGTCCTTCAGTATGACCTTTTCCCAGTCCCACTGATCTACATATATCGAATGGTAATTGTCAAGTTCCTCGTCTCTCCTGATCGCGGTCATGTCGGTATAAAGTCCCTCGCCGTAGCCGAAACCGTAATCCTTAAGAGCCATCCTCTTCCACTTTGCAAGTGAATGAACAACCTCAACGCTTGCATTGTCAATATCCTTTATATTAAATGAAACGGGGCGTTCAACTCCGTTCAGGTTATCGTTAAGTCCGGATTCGGGTCTTACAAACAGGGGTGCGGATACTCTTGTGAGATTAAGCTGTTTTGCAAGCTGACGCTCAAAATGATCCTTTATATATTTGATTGCATGCTGAGTCTCTTTTATGCTCAGCTTCGAGGAATAATCCTCCGGTATGATAAGCTTTGACATATGTTTTCGTCCCTTCGGGGACTTCCTTTCCTTATCCTTATAAAATACGGACAATATTCGAGGTGTTACAAAAACACTTTTTTATTATGCCACTTTCTTTTTCAAATTTCAAGAACTTTTTTATATCATCATAAAACGTTATAATCCCACCGGCTGCTTCATTACAAGCAGCTCACTCATTACGGAAGCATTCGAGGTTTTCCTGCGTGGAAAGAAAACCGTTACTGTATCTCCTGTCCCGGGTCACTTCTATGTCAAACCAGTCGGGCTTTACGAATCTGCCGGCCGCCTCTACGCTTTCAAATTCAACCTCGGCGAATATAAGGCCTTCAAGCTTTCCGTGGAACACATCAAGCTCTATCCGGTACTCTTTTCCCATGGATTCATAGGGAATGATATATCTGGTCTTCGCTATGACATTCCCGTCGACCTTGGTCCTTAAATGCTCATACGCTTCCTGCGTCAGCGGTGCTTCAATCTCCTCGTTGCAGATCGGTGCGTCCTTTTCCTTCCGATTCTTCTTCAACTTGTAGGTGAAGATATAATCGTCATTGCTTTTTCTTATCCTCAGAACCGGGGAACGGTTCAGATAGCCCTGCTCTATCTCCTTCTTCTTATACCTGTCCAGATCCTCGGGCAGTCTTTTTATCAGATATTTGTGCTCTATCTCCATGGTGGTCTCCTGAAATGTGTTTGTAGCCGCTGATGCTAACGGATTGCTCCGCTGCAAACATTATTATATAAAAAACTATCAAAAAAGTAAATAGAGGATATTTACACGTTTGTGAATATATAATCCCGACATTTGACACGTTCGTGAAATTTACTGTTGACACGTTCGTTCCTATGTGGTATACTATAGCAAAACGAAAATATCCCCCACCTCTTAGTGTAGCGAAGATGGGGAGATATCTTTGTTTCAGGCGGGGTTCAAGCCTCGACTGAAACGAGATTCGGAGCATCATTTTTTATACCGAGGAAACACCGAAGGCGTTTTCGAGGTGACATTAACTCGAAAACAGGTAGATTTTGAGAACATTCGTGTACTAAAAGGAGGTTTCAGCATGGCAGCAACCATCAGAAAAGACGCACCCTACAAGGCTTTTGCCGAAAGGCTCACCGCGCTTCGCACAAACGCCGGCATGACACGCGCGGAGCTTGGCGATAAGGTGGGCGTGGCAGGCCGTTCCATAATAAATTACGAAAACGGTGAACGCATTCCCTACGGTGACGTTTGCGCAAAGATGGCAGAGGTATTCGGCATAACTACCGACGAGCTTCTGGGCATTGAGAACTCCGCTCTCGCCATGGCGCGTGAGGAGGCTATTGACCGCATGCGCGACATAAACGGGAAATCCGGCGCCGAGCGCCTGCAGCAGGTATATGCCGACGCAGCAAACCTTGCCGGAGGAGACTTAAGCGACGAACAGCTTCTTGAGTTTTCCCTCGAGATGAGCAAGATGGCCATGCTCGCCCAGCAGCGTTTAAGAGAACGGCACAGCGGTAAGAAATATCAGTCCACAGTAACAGAAAAAGCCGAACAGACAAAGATTGCCGTAAAGGCCATTGACGACGCCATCATCGCCATGAATACACCCTGATGGGACCGACCGCTTTTAAATCCTTTAAACAATCCTTCACAGGAGGTTTACCTTGATAAGCAACAGTATTTTTTCAATCATAGAAGATAAAATAAAACAGGCCGGTTCTTCCGATCCACGTGAGGTTGCCGATCACTTCGGCATACTTGTGGTCGACCTTTTCGGTACCATTGCGGGATATGCCACACACTACTCTTTTCTCCCCGTAATAGGACTTAACCGAAAGCTTGATGACATGTGGTACATGTTCGGCGGCTGGCATGAACTCACCCATATATTTGACGGGCACATCTATGAGAGCTCCTTTACCAACGGACATTACGACAACGGCTTCTTTTCACAGAGCGTCGACAGCCGTACCGTCTCCGTTCACGAGAAGACTGCCAATCTTGTCTCCGCAAACGTCACCATATCCGACGAGGATGTTTTCAGGGTAACAGGCTATAACACCCCGTCCATGTGCTCATACCGTGAGCTTAAAGCCATACAGAAGGAGCTTACGCAGACCTTTAAGCAGCTGCAGTCTTCCGCAGATTCTCCCATCGTCAGGACGAAGCTACAGGAGCTTCGCAGGCAGCTTGAGAAGACCGGTTCCTCCATAGCCGATCTTGAATTTGATATAATGCTGTCCGATTCTTATAAGAGCTTTTCAGATATGGCTGAGGAGCTCGGCATATCCGAACGCATACTGCATTACAAACTTGAAGCGATGCGGCTCCGCGGGATCGATATTGACCGTCAGGAGCTTGAGCACTATGATACGATGTTCGCCGGGGCTATATGATCAGGAGACATTATTATGGGATCACATGAGGACCGGGCATATATCGCCATAGATATGAAGTCCTTCTATGCTTCCGTGGAGTGTGTCGCACGAGGCTACGATCCTCTCACGACCAATCTGCTGGTCGCAGACGACGGCAGGAGCGACAAGACTATCTGTCTGGCCGTTTCACCGAGCCTCAAGGCTATCGGAGTGCCGGGACGCCCGAGACTTTTTGAAGCCAAGAAGGCCATATCGGATTATGAGCGAAGGACCCATACCAAGGTAAAATATATTACGGCCATACCGCGTATGGCTCTTTACGAAAAAGTTTCCGCACAGATATTTTCGATCATCCTCCACTACGCCGCACCGGAGGATGTTCATGTATACAGCATTGATGAAAGCTTCATAGACGCCACTCCCTATCTCTACAGATATACGGAGGAGGCCGCCGCGCAGCAGCTTCATCCCGCGCACGTCATGGCTATGACCATAATCAGGGAAGTACTCCGCGCCACGGGGATCACCGCCACCGTCGGCATAGGTACAAACCTTTATCTGGCCAAGGTCGCCATGGACATAGTTGCAAAGAAAGCGAAACCCGACGCTGACGGAGTCCGTATCGCCGAGTTAAACGAAGACAGCTATAAATATCTTCTCTGGGATCACAGACCTCTCACCGATTTCTGGATGCTCGGTCCGGGTAAAGCCCGCAGGCTTGAGAACGCCGCAATGTATACCGTAGGCGATATAGCCGAGCGTTCGCAGTGGGATGAGGACTGGTTTTACAAGCATTTCGGCATCGACGCAGAAATACTCATATCACACGCCTGGGGTCACGATCCCGTGACCCTTCATGATATAAAAGACTATCGTTCCGATAACCACAGCCGCTCATCCGGTCAGGTACTCCCGCGCCCTTATAAGTTTGACGAAGCACGTAACGTGTTCTCGGAGATGATAGACGGTCTATGTGCGGATCTGTTTTCCCGCTCTCTTATATCCCCGCGTTTTTCCTGGTGGGTTTCCTACGATTACAAATCACTCGAAGCGGTACCCGACTATGACGGCGATATATGCATGGATTTTTACGGGAGGATGCACCCAAAGCACAGCAACGGAACCGTAAAGATGCCGTTTGAGACCAACTCCGTCTCTACCGTTGCGCCCCTCCTGCTCTCCTCATTTGACAGCAGAACCGACCACCGCCTTCTATTCCGCCGTCTCGGCGTATGCGCGGATGATGTCAGTGACAGCGGCGGATGTTACCAGTTAAGTTTTATCGTTGATTATAATGCTTTGCAGAAAGAACAGCAGCTTCAGCTTGCTCTCTCTGAAGTCAGGTCCAGATACGGCTCCAACAGTATTTTTAAAGGGAAAAACCTTTTGGAAGGAGCTACGCAGCTTGAAAGGAACTCACAGATAGGCGGTCACAGGGCATAGCGAAAGGATCATGCTTATGGAAGAAAAAGCCAATACAGACAGGCTTGGATATATGAAAATGCCTGAAAACTTCAAATACCGTTCCGTTCTTTTAAAAGGCAGACCGAAGCATAACGGGCTTGACGACTTCTCCGCCAAGCATCCGCCCATGCCGGTCTCAAAATGGGCAAAAATCTTCTCTCCCTTTGACGCCCTGCGCGGTTTCGGGGATGAGATCAGACAGAAAGAAAAATCTTCGGAGGACGACTGATGTGCTGCAGATATTATATGGAAATGTCTCCCGAGCTGCGTCCGTATGTACAAGCGGCAAATATGAGCAGGCTCGGCTTAAAGATGATAGCAAGACTCGGAAAACCTCTTGTGACCAAGGGGGAAGTCCGCCCCTGCGACATGGTTCCCGTCATCGCTCCCAACAGCAGCGGACAGAGATCCGTTTATCCCATGATATGGGGCTTTAACGTAACAGGGCTTGATAAGCCAGTGATAAATGCAAGAGTTGAGACCGCCCACGAAAAAAAAGCCTTTAAGGAGGCCTGGACATCACACCGCTGCATAATACCCGCATCCTGGTATTTCGAATGGGCTCCGTCAAAGGACGGTAAATCAAAAGAAAAGGATAAGTATGCCCTTCAGCCGTCCGGTGCATCCGTTACATACCTTGCAGGTATATACCAGATGCAGCAGTACAGGGAGCTTACTTATCCCGTATTTACAATACTCACCAGAGAGCCGTCCGAGGAGCTTCGAAAGATCCACGACCGCATGCCTCTTATACTTCCGTCATCCGCCATAGATGACTGGATAAATCCAAAATCCGATGTTGACAATCTGCTAAAGCTTGCCGTTACCGACCTTGTCGCCGAAAAAGCTTAAGCCAGCTTTTTGATAGCTGCACCAACCTCATCAAAGAGCTTGTCAGCGTCTTCCATGGATGTACCCTTGATACCGTAATAGAACTTTATCTTTGGTTCCGTACCTGAAGGTCTCACGCAGCACCATTGATCGTTTTCAAGAACATAGTAAAGAACGTTCGACTCAGGAAGATCTGTCTTTCCTTCGGTTCCGTCAACCAGGTTCTTTACTGTATGAAGCTTATAGTCCCTAGCCTCCAGAACCTTAAATCCGCCGAGCTCGGTAATAGGATTTTTCCTTAAGTTATCAAGGATGCCGGCTATCTTTTCGGCACCGTCCGCACCCTTCATGGTTACCGAAACGGCTCCCTCACGATAGTAGCCGTACTCCTCGTACATTTCTACCATTCTGTCCCAAAGGCTCTTTCCCTGAAGCTTGTTATAAGCTGCTGCCTCACAGAGTCCCATAACGGCCGCACATGCATCCTTATCCCTTGCATGCGTACCTATAAGACATCCATATGACTCCTCATATCCGAATACGTAATTATAATCCTTTACGCCCTGTTCAAAAAGCTTTATCTGCTCTCCGATATACTTGAAACCGGTAAGGCACTCTATAAGCGTACATCCGAACTTACGTGCAACAACATCGCACATATTTGTCGTAACAATGGTCTTTATAACAGCAGGATTTGCAGGAAGAAGCCCAAGCTCCTTACGTGCATTAAGCTGATAATCACAGAGCAGTGTTCCGCTCATGTTTCCGGTAAACGCCATGTACTCGCCGGTCTTGGAATCCTTTGCATAAACTCCGAGCCTGTCTGCGTCCGGGTCGGTTGCGAGAACCAGATCCGCATTTACCTTTTCCGCAAGCTCAAGCGCAAGCTTGAATGCGGCCTTGTCCTCGGGATTGGGATAGCCGACGGTCGGGAAATCCCCGTCCGGAAGCTCCTGCTCGGGGACAACATATACCTTCTTAAATCCAAGCTCCGAAAGCACTCTTCTTACCGGCAGGTTTCCCGTGCCGTGAAGAGGCGTATATACTATAGTGATATCTTCCGCAACCTTCTTTATGACTTCAGGCCTTAATACGAGCTTCATGAGCTCCTCGTTGTACCTGTCGTCTATATCCTTACCTATTATATGGAAAAGACCTGCATTAACGGCATCCTCCTCGGACATGGTCTTTAAGGAAAGATAATCGGTTATCGCATTAACCTCGTTTATAATCCTGGTATCCCAAGGAGGAGTTATCTGTGCTCCGTCCTCCCAGTAAACCTTATATCCGTTATACTCCGAAGGATTGTGGCTGGCAGTGATGACTATGCCCGCGATACATCCCAGCTCCCTTACAGCAAACGAAAGCTCGGGAGTGGGTCTTAAAGAATCAAAAAGATAGGTCTTGATACCGTTAGCATTAAGGCAGAGCGCTGCTTCCCTGCTGAACTCCACAGACATATGTCTTGAATCATAAGCTATGGCTACACCCTTGTCCTGTCCGCCTTCACGTAAGATGACATTGGCAAGACCCTGTGATGCTTTACGAACGGTATAGATATTCATCCTGTTCGTTCCGGCACCGATCACACCGCGAAGCCCGGCAGTACCGAACTCGAGACTGCGGTAAAAACGGTCCTTGATCTCCTCTTCGTTGCCTGCAATTGATTCAAGCTCTTTTTTTGTTTTCTCATCAAATGCATCGGATGATATCCATAAACAATACTCTTCCATATAGTCTTTGTTTTCCATAACCTGCCTCCAGAAAATTAAGCATCATCGCCGGCCTTAACACATACATAAACCCCGAGCATCTCCTCATCATTGATAAGGATCGGGATCTTTATGGCCGGTGTCTCCGCATTTATCTTAAGATCACTTCCGTACATGGACAGCGGAGGTGTAATATCAAATATGATGTTCATAGTAGAAAAGATAGTAGAAGTAT
This sequence comes from Lachnospiraceae bacterium, assembly GCA_016290905.1. GTDB lineage: Bacteria > Bacillota > Clostridia > Lachnospirales > Lachnospiraceae > RUG11977. Next base: position 36,299 of record JAEEVO010000013.1, read on the forward strand.
TGCCCATTATCATATTTCCAAGCTCTCTTAACGCAGAACATGCCATCTCGTCGAACTCGTTGACGGGCATGCCCATCATCATGGTACTTGCAATATTCTTGGCCCTATCCTCGCTCATACCGAGAATGACCTGTCCTTTCATGCCGCCGACAACGCCGACCTGTATAAGAAATGACGGATCAACAAAATGCAGATCCGATAAAGACGGTTTTCCGAACTTTCCGCCTGCCATGCCAAGCATCTCAAGAACTGTCAATGTAGCCTTAACAAAGGGGTTAATGTATTTTATATCTACTGTTGCCATATCATCCTCTACTCTTTCGTAAAAATTTGCTATACCTGATGTTACAACGGACTATAAAAAACTTACGCCCAATATACAATCTTAACTACTATATTTTAGCATAATAATACTGAAAAGGCAAGGTTATTTTTTTAATAAAATATCAAAAACATAAGGGTACCGATAAGCCCCAGCATAAGCCAGATTATACTGTAGGATATGGTAGCTTCCACTATCCTCAATACCCTGTCGCCTGCGTCAAAACGAGTATAAAGCTTTTCGAGGACCGGATTCTTCTTATCCTCGACAAGTTCCTTAAAGAACAGCTTCTTTATGGAATATATCACAGACTCGCCAAAGCAGGATACTATAAATCCGAATACCTTTCCTATCTTTACCGTACCGTTCCAGATGAGCTCCGTCAGCCGGATCAGTGCCTTAAACAAAGCCGCAAATAAGTCGGGTACCTTCTTAAACAGCGATAACGGCTCTGTCATCTTAAGACGGGTGAACAGCCCCGCAAACAGTCCCGGAAGCAGTTTTAAAAGCACAGGACGGTATATAAGTTCTTCAAGGTCAAGCACCTTCGGCCAGCAATCCGCATATACCTTTCTTTCATTTTCTTTTTTCATAAGAACCTTACGGATAAACAGGTATACCAGAAGACCGAGTGTAAGTGAGATCACAAAGCCCTTAAGGTTTTCAAGCGAGAAAATGCTTATATGCTCTATCTTGTGAGCATGTGTAATGTCGCTCATGAAAACGCTCAGCTTGTCTATATACAGCGAAGGAACGCATCCGCATACCACAATTATCACCGACGGAACGATAAGCGCCAGCGCAGATGTAAGCTTAAACCTCTTTCCAACCTTTTCGGTAACCGCTACATCCGACGGTTTTTCTACAAATATGGCAATAAAAAGCTTGATCATGTATCCTATGGTCATGCCGCCGCTTAACAGGAACAGTATCTCTACCGCTTTGATCGATACCATAGCCATACCGCCAAGCTCATGCATGTACTCTACTATCCCCTCATGGATCAGCGTCTTGCTGATATATCCCGAGAACAGGGGAACGCCCATTATACCCAGCGCTCCTGCCGCGAAGCAGACCTTAAGCAGCGGATTCTTTCTGCCGCAGCCCCTTATCGCGTTAAGATCGAGCTTATGCAGCCTCATATATACAGCTCCGGCACACATAAAGAGCACCAGCTTGAATATCGAATGGTTTACCATATAAAGAACCGTTCCGGCAGCCGCAAGACTGTTTTCTTCATTAAGGAATACAGAGGTTGCGCAGCCGGTCAGTATAAAGCCTATCTGCGACATTGAAGAACATGCAAGCGTTCTTTTTAAATCAACGGAGAATACCGCAAGCACCGCGCCTATGAACATAGTGAGGACTCCGAGGACAAGCATGATGATGCCCCAGGTCTTTACTCCCCTGAATATTTCAAAGCAAAGTATGAGAACGCCGTAAACTCCGGACTTGGTCAGTATACCGGAAAGCAGTGCCGAAGCCGGCGCCGGCGCTACCGGATGAGCTTTCGGAAGCCATATGTGAAGAGGGAACATGCCGGCCTTTGCTCCGAAGCCGAAAAGAATGCATATGCCGGCGGCATAGATCATCCCCGGGCTTCCGCTGCCCCAGTTCCAATTATCAAGGATCATGTGACACGCCGGATACAGTTCGTCTATTTTCAGGGTTCCGGTGCAATAGTATAAAAGCATCAGTCCCATGAGCATGACAAGACCGCCTATGACAGCTACCGCAAGATATGTGCCCGCAGCCTTCATTGCTCCCGGTTTCTCATCATGTGCAACCCATGTATATGATGTAAATGACATTATCTCAAAGAAAATGAACGCCGTATACAGATCCTCCGACATGAATACGCCAAGTGTCGCACCCAGCGTCATAAGATAAAAGAAATAATACCTGTTCCTGTTTCTGTAATGCTCAAAATACTCCATCGAAAACAGAGCCGTCATCATCCACATGAGAAGCGCGACTCCTACATATATTATCCTAAAGCCTTCAAACTTAAACCCTATGCCGAGTCCGCAGAAGCCGTCTATCCGAAGTCCGCTTCCAGCCTTAGAGGCCGAGATTATGCACATACAATAAAGGACGCACTCAAGCACTATGGAGGCTATCACAAGATGATCCCTGAAATGCTTCCTGACACGCATCTCGGTCTCGCTTTCCGTGCTTCCTTCGCTTCCGTACGGTGTTTTCTTCCAGCCGGACAGATAACATATGACGGCACTCGCCATAGGCCATAATATTAAGTTTAACAATATAATATTGCCGTCCATGTCCTTCCTCCGGGTAATTTGTTCTTTAGTCGGTTTTAGTCAGTTTTGTTAAAATATCCTGCTGATCTTACAGGAACGAGACAAAATCAAGCACGGGCTGCCAGAATACGCCGAGTATCAGTATGCCGAGTGCAAAGCAGGCCACCGGCAGAAGCATCGGCAGGCAGTGTTCCTTTATCATTTCATCATCAATTTTCTTCGATCCGGGCTTTTCTGTATTGTCTTTTACTTCATCCTTTGCGGGGAAATATGCCTTAAGCACTATCTGAAGCATGTATATGCCGGTCAGCAGTGCGGACAACAGTATTGCGCAAAGCCCCGTGATCGTAAGAGGCGAAGCATCCGAAACCGCCGCAATGCCGATCCTCCACTTGCTGAAGAAGCCGCAGAAAAGAGGTATGCCTATCAGTGAAAGCGACGAGATCGTAAAGCATACAAAGGAAATCCTCATCTTCCGCCCCATACCGTCAAGCTCGGATACATATTCCTTTCCGGTCTGTTCCATTATTATGCCGCAGCAGAAGAATGAGCATATCTTAGTCAGCGAATGCATGAGCATATGGGCAAATGCCGCCGTTATGCCTAAAGGCGTCATTATCACAGCCGCGAACAGTATATAAGAAAGGTTGCTTATCGTAGAATATGCGAGTCTCCTCTTAAAATGTCCTTCCTTTACAGCAAATGAAGACCCGTATACAATGGTGATAACAGTAAGTGCCATTACCAGGAACTGAGCCCACGTGCCGTAAAGGATCTCGGTGCCGTAAACATAGTAAACAAGCCTTATGCATGCAAATGCACCGGCATTAACGACCGCAACCGCATGCAGGAGCGCCGTAACAGGCGTGGGGGCAACCGCTGCCTTTATCAGCCAGCCGGAGAACGGAGCCATAGCCGCCTTTACACTGAAGCCGCAGAACGAAAGCACAAACGCGGGAAGCAAAAATACCGACTCTCTCGCATCCGCCGGTATGCCGCCTCCGAAAACAAAATCCAGGCTTCCGAGGTGTATCATGAATATAAGGCCTATCAGGCCGAAAGCGGCTCCGCCCAGCGAATAAGCAAGATATGTCCTTGCCGCCTTTACCGCCTTCTTTGTCATGGGATGAAGCACCAGCGGGAATGTAACAAGCGTAAGCATCTCATAGAAAACATACATTGTCAGCAGGTTTGAAGAAAACGCGATACCAAGGACAACACCGTATGTCATCGTAAAGAATGCAAAGAATGCATTTTTCCGTTCATGATGAGCCATGTAGCCATAGGCGTACAGGCTGGCAAACGGCCACAAACCGGCAACTATGGTGCCGAATATGTAAGCTGCCTTATCAATCCTGAACTCAAAGCCGTAATTCATGTATATCCTGACAAAGGTAATGCTTTTCCCGTTAAGCTTATACATTACAATAAATGCCAGAACGGAATTTATCAGCACAAATATAAAATTCGTTATATTCCGTGTCCTGTCGTTCCTTATGGGAAATATCAGCAGAAGTACTCCCATGATAACCGGCAGGAACACCGGCAATAGAATATAGAATTCTGATGTCACGGTAAAACCTCCATTAACTACAGGATACCTCCCATAACGGCCTCGATACCCGACTTGATGAAATCAGGGAAGATACCGAAAAGTACAGCGGCTATCGCCAGGATCACAAGCGGAACGATCATCAAAGGTGAAACCTTGCATTTCTTACAGGTTGAGTAGTCAAAATCATTTCCGGGGAAGAACCCGTTTATCGTTATCGGAAGCAGGTACCCTGCGGTAAGCAGCGCGCTTATTAGCAGGATCGCAGGTCCCAGGAACCTGACAACCCCGAAGTCGCCCTCGATGGCACCCAGGCACAGGAACCATTTGCTTACAAAGCCGCTTGCGGGCGGTATGCCGACAAGTGCGAGCGCGAAGAAGGTATAGCACCAGATGACTGTCGGCATCCTCTTTGCTATGCCCTTTAATTCGTCAACATTCTTGATGCCGGTATATACGATAATGGCGCCTGCCACAAGGAACAGACCGTCCTTTATTACCGAATGGAATACAACATGTAGAAGTGCCCCGGTGAAGCCGTCGGCATTTAAGAGCGAAAGTCCGAAAAGAACATACGAAACCTGGCTGACTGTCGAATAGGCGAATCTCTTTTTCATGACCTTCTCGGTATAAGCCATCATGGAGCCTAAGAAAACGGTAAGAAGTGAAAGCCCCATCCATGCATACTGAACCCATGTTCCTCTTATGAAATCAGCTCCGATACTGAAGTAAATAAGTCTTATCAGCACAAATACGCCGGATTTTGTTATAAGACCGGAAAGAACCGCAGATGCGGGTGACGGAGCCACCGGATGCGCGGTAGGGAGCCAGTCCTGCAGAGGGAATAGTCCGGCCTTGCAGCCGAAACCGATGATTGCAAGGAATATAAATATAAGAAGCATGCCCTTATCATCTTCCGGAATACTTCCGATGAATCCGCCTGCGGTAAAATCAGCAACCGTACACTTTGTATAGATATAAAATATGGATATCAAAGAAAGGAATGCGCCGCCCACCGAATAAAACAGGTATTTCTTCCCGGCGCTTATAGCTTCTTTTGTAAGCGAATGGAGCACCAGAGGAAGGGACGTAAGTGTCATAAGCTCATAGAAAAGATACAGTGTGAGCAGGTTCGCAGACATGTAGATGCCTGAAAGGACACCCATGACAATAAGATAAAATGCGAAAAATCTTGTCTCATGCTCTTCATGTTTCATATAATCAAATGCATAGACTCCGACTACGGTCCACATGATGCTCATAAGCACGGCAAAGAAACGGGTAAGCCCGTCAGCCTTGAGCGTTATGGAAGCAGTATCCGTTATCTTCCAGAGTGTAAGCGAACCATCAACAGAAAAATCAACGGTAAGAGTCACTGCGGTACAGATTGCGAGAACCGCGGCTACATATATATTCCTTACCTTTCTGTTTTCAAAGCCTTTAAAACAAAACATGAGCAGTCCGCCTGCCACCGGCAGCAGGATGGGCAATAAAAGTACAGCCATTTGTTCCTCCTTCGGGTATCATGAAAAGAATTCAAGACCCTTGTTGATTATGTTTATCACAGGTCCGGAAGCCAGACCTACAAGGAAATTGACCAACACGAGAACGGTCACGCCGAAAGCATACGAGAAGCCCCTCATACTGCTGTAGGGCTTGGGTTCTTCAGCCTTTAACGGCTGTTCCGGCGGTATATACAGATATATTACCGTTCTTAAGAAATATATGGCGTTCAGGATCGTACTCACCGCAAGAGCAAGGAGCGCTATCCACTGCATTAATCCCTGTCCTATGGCGGCTCCGCCCAAAAGCAGCTTGGAAACGAATCCCGACAGCAGCGGGAATCCGACTATGGAAAATGCACCGACGCTGTAACAAAAGCTTGAGAATTTATGCTCATACGCCAGTCCCTTTATCTCATGAATGGACTTGGTATGCGAGCCTTCCGTAAATGCAGATGAAGAAAGGAACAGCAGGGATTTTGTTATACCGTGTGCAAATATGTGGAATACGGCAGCGACCAATCCTTCCTTTGTTCCAAGACCGATGCCCATGAAGATATATCCGATCTGAGCAATCGAAGAATAAGCTATCATCCTTCTGAAGCTTTTCTCTCTTAAAGCTATCAGCGATCCGAATACCATGGCTACGACACCGAACACGAAGCATATGTTGAACACTCCGCTCTTTTCTATGACATCAAAGCCTATCGTCCTGACATAGATTTTTATAAGCAGGAAAATATATCCCTTTGAAACCGTGCTTGAAAGCAGCGAGCTTGATACGACATTTGACTGTCCGTAGGCATCGGGTATCCAGAGGTGGAACGGGAACAGTCCCGATTTTACCGACAGACCGACAGTCATCAGTCCGATGACTATGGTAAGCTGTACCCTGTAATCGCCCGATTCAAACACAGGCAGGAGACTCTCCTTTATATTTGACATCAAAAGATGTCCCGTCAGCGAATACAGAAGGGTTACACCGATCAGGAATAACCCGGAGCCCAGCAGTGAGATTACCATGTATCTTATGGCTGTTACCACGGATTTTCCTATCTGCCTTACCATGATGAGCCCGCAGCCTGCGATCGTATTTATCTCAATGAAAACATATCCCGTGAAAAGATCGTTTGTGTAGCACATGGCAAGCAGTGAGCTTACCATGAGACATACCAGGATATAAAACAGGTTTTCCTTCTTGTCCTCCACGTCGTATTCCACGGCCTTGCCGCCGGCAACAACGGAAAGGAATGCTACCGCGCTGACAAACAGGGCAAATATCGCTTCCAGACAGCCCGCGCGGATCTCATTACCCCACGGTGCCGGGAAATGCCCCATATAATAAACAAAGCTTCCCCCGTTAATATACGTATATACAAGTAAAGCTGCCGAAAGCCCCACTACCGCAGCGAGCACAATCCTTGTCAGGTACTTTGCAGCCTTCCGGCCTAAACAAGAAGTGATTATGGCACAGAACATGCAAAGCATTATGGAAAAGAACGGGAAATTCTTTATAAAATCCATATCTCTAACCCTCTCTCCTTGCCATCATCAAACAGTGATCAAGATCCAGCGAATGATATTTCTTATACATCCTTATGGTAAGCGAGAGCAGCAGTGCGGTTACGCTTACCGAAACAACTATGCCCGTAAGAACAAGTCCGCTCGGTATCGGATTTATGTAAGCGCTTGCCGACTCCACTCCGTCTACTATTATCGGCGCCTTACGTCCCGTTATGTAGCCCTGGGATGCAAGGAGCAGATATATCGCCGTATCCATTATATTCAGTCCTATTATCTTCTTTATCATGTTCCTCTGGAACAACAGGTCGGCAAACCCTATTACAAACAGGGCTACCGCAACTATATCATTTAAATGCCTCGTTATAAGACTCCACATAATCCACCTCGTCAGCCGGCTTTGGCTGCTTAAACTGTCATCTGCTGCCGGTCATCAAATCCTTCCGCGTCTCACAAGCGCGTAAAAGCTGTACATTGTACATGCAACAACCATACCGACGCATATGTTAAGCACAAGAATAAGCCCGCTGCTCAATATCGCTCCGGGCGTACCCAGAGGTATGCCGGATTCAATGTGATTTGCTCCCGTAAAGAAGGAATAGCTCTTGGCAATACAATATACCAGAAGTGCAACAAGCGTTATGATCTTAACGGTTTTGGCGTTCATGAACCTCTCGGTTGCCGAGAACCCGAATGCGCTCAAATACAGGATGAAGCCTGCGCCGAGAACGGCTCCGCCCGAAAATCCCCCGCCCGGAGAGATATGTCCGTTAAGTATCACATAAATACCGAATACAAGTATTATCGGTATCACTATCAACGAGCTGACCTTAAGAATGCTGTCATTCTCGGGTTCATAGTATCTCGAGTCCAGCTTTTTAAAAGCCGACTCCCTGATACCGAAGGAAGTCTTGTCCTTCTTCTCCGCTTCCTTGTCATCCTCTTTGTTCTGGCCGTCAATCCTCAGCATTATCGTAACGCATATGGTTGCCACAAAAAGAACACAGGACTCTCCGAAAGTATCAAAAGCCCTGTAATCGAGTATCATTCCCGATACGATATTAACCGCGCCGGTCTCTTCAACACCGTTTTCAATGTAACGGCGGGCAACCTCGTTGTTGTCGGGGTTATTCTTATTTCCTATGGCGGGCATTCCGAGCATAGCTGCCGCAAGCACGAAAAAAAGCAGGACCACCAGAACCAGTGCAGTTATCTTGTATACCGATCTGAGTTTTCCTGAAAGCCTGCTTAATATCGGTTGTAAGTCATCGTCTTTTTTCATTTCTTTCCCCTTGCCAGTTTCTTTGTGGCTGTACCGACTTTAGTATTGGCGTTAAGATCTATCTGGTCTATACGCTTCAGTGTAGCGTAGAACAGTATGCCCGTAACTCCGGCTCCTACGGCGGCTTCGGTAATGGCAAGATCCGGAGACTCCATGATCATCCAGATGACTGCCATGGCAAGACTGTACGCACTGAAAACCACTATTGCGACAAGCGTATTCTTTACCAGGCTCGCCGCGATCGCACATACCAGCAGGAAAAGAAACAATATTGAAATAATACCATCCATAATCTTCAGTTGCTGTGCTTAACAATCTCTCCTTCTTTAGAAACAAGTTCAACAATGGTTTTTGAAAGATAATCCTTGTCTGTATAAAGATCTATAACCTTCATGGTAGAAAGATTAACTATAAGCGGTCTTAAGCTGTTCTTGGGGTTGCTCTCGAGTACCTGACATCCGCTTCCGTCCGAGAGACGTACCAGATCTCCCTTCTTGTAAGCAGGTATAGTCTTTAAGAACATGTCTATGGCTGCGGTATCAAACATTGTCGAATACCTTCCCATGACAAACTCCATAACATCGCCCGGAAGCAGTGAATCCTTATAACACCGCTTTGCGGTCATTGCCTCATAAACATCAACCACGTGGATTATACGGGCTTCCCACAATATCTGGTCGCCCTTCAGCCCCTTGGGATATCCCGATCCATCATTATTTTCATGATGCTGGAAAGCCATCAGTCGTACGTTCTGAGTCACGCCCTTATTATCGCAAAGCTTTTTGTAGCCCTCCTCGGCATGGGTCTTCATGATCGCATATTCGGCATCGGTAAGGCGTCCCTGTTTATTAAGTACCGCAGGATCTATGAAGAGCTTACCTATGTCATGAAGCATGCCTCCCACAACAAGCTCTTCTATCGTTTCTTTCCTGAAGCCGTTGTCGATACCGATGGCTCCGGCAAGCACTGCGGTGTTCAGGCTGTGTGTTACCACGCCTTCCGTTCCGTACTTTAACTCTTCAAGCTCCTTTTTTATGGATCCGCTGGTAAGGAGCTTGTCGGTCATTGAAACCGCGACGTCATGCGCACCGTCCACATCCTTGTTCAAAAGGGCAGCCTTCCCCTGTTCAAACTCCTTCTTAAGGATAAAGTTCTCGCTGTACTTATCTATATTATCCGAAGGCAGGTTCTTTTTTGCCGCTTCCGGATGCTCATCAACAAGCTCAACAGTCCCTGCCTCAACAAGAACCCTGGTAACACCCAGCGACTCAAGACGCTTAAGTGCGTCCTCGGTCATGATGTTGCCCTTTTTTAAGATAAGTGCTCCGTCCTTTGAAAATATATCGCATTGAACCTTTGAGCCTATTTTAATTTTCCTTACGGAAACAATCCTTATTTCTGCCATATAATTACCTTCTCCAAAAAAACAAGCTATTTCTCCCTTTTGAGGTATTATAATATTTTTTTCGGAATAAGTCAAACACTTCCAAAAGTTTTACCTGTGTTTTTTACTGATTGACTAATGCCCTTGTAATTGGTATAATTGGGAATAGTTGCTATCCGCACAAAAAAGCGGACACGGAGCGTCCAAAACAGTCAAGGAGGAACGCCATGAAGAAGGAAAGCCTGAATCCGGCACTGATAAGAGCTGTTTACAGTTCTTACAGGAATCAGCGCAGGATACTCAACGACCTTAATATAAAAATGAGTACCGCTTCTTCAGAAGACGAATGGATCTCAGTCTTTAAAGAGCGTTCTGACACATTAAGGGTCGCATATGATGTAAATACCGAGACCGGCGCCCTTATCTCCAACGTGCTTTTTTCGGACAACAAGCTTACCTATGAATACGCCGAAGCTTTTTTCCACGAAGACTGCAAAAACGCCTCCGATTCCGAACGTGATGTCTTTATCAGCTGCAATACGCTCGAAAAGCTTGCGGTATTTTACCGTGAAAGGCACGATCTGTTAAGGCTCATTCCGATCCTGAACGATCTTGGCAAGCTGTACTCGGCTACGGTAAAGATGTACTATGACGAAAACTATATAAAAGCCCTTAACTGCTTCAGGGAAGTCCTGGATTACAAAGGAAATTACAACATCATCCCGGAGATTTCCGTCAGAAAGCTGTTTTTCGAAGCCTACTATAATCTGTGCTGTGTTCTGCCCATCATGGAAACCAAATATACCATTACGGCTTCCGAGGCTCTTGACTATCTCCTTGAGGTGCTTTCTTTTTACAATTCGCCCTTAGTCCAAAGGATAGACGGCGGGAACGAGGACATAAGGCTCAGCGTTGAGCTCATCAAGCAGAACTGGCTCTGGATAGAATACAGGATAGACAGCGCGGATCCCGAAACAAAATCCGCTTTCATCAAGGTCGCCCACAGCGTGTACGATGATTCCGTAAAGGCTTTTGATAATGATGTAACAAAGATCCCGGTATCCACCATCCTGTCCTATCAGCACGCACTGATACTCGAAGGCTCAACCTCATATATCGACGCCGTCAACTACATGATGGATTTCTATTACAAAAGGAGAGCTGTCGAGCCCCCGCTGTCATCAGCTTCAAAGATGAACCTTGACGATTTCTACTTCGAAACCAAGATTCCCATAGCCATGATCAAGTGGCTTGATAAGATAGACATTCTCTCCGAAATGTGCGGTTCCATGCGTAAAAAGCTTATGAACGAGCTTAATTCCTATTATATCACACTGTCGGAGCATGGGATATTCTCCCATCTTATCTATGAATCCGCATGTGAATGGTGTTTCTTCGCCATCAATTACATAAGCGGTGCGCAGGAAAAAGAGGATTTTATCACGGAAATGCTCATAAACAGGCAGCCTCTGACCTTCTTTGACGCATATCTATCCTCAGACCTTGCCGCACTCATCACTGAAAGCCTTTATCTGCATCAGCCGATATTGCTGAACTCGGTTGAGAATTGTCTTAAGAACTTTAAGCGGCCCGCAGGAAGACTCGACGTAATAAGATTTATCAGGAAATGCGCTCTCTTCCATGACGTCGGCCTTAACCGCCTGTGCAGCATAAAAGGCATTCAGTACAGGGCTCTTGACGAAACCGAGCGTTACGTCTTAAGGAAGCATACCGAGCTTGGTGCCGAGCTTTTTACCGGAGAACTTTCCATCTACAGGGAACCCGTACTCGGACATCACAAATATTATGACCAGACGGACGGATATCCCGAAAATGTCGATATGTCCAATTCACCGCTCCGTATCGTCTGCGACATACTTGCCATATGCGACGCATTAAATGCCGGAACCGACAGTATCGGAAGATGCTATAAGGAACCGAAAGATTTTTCAATCGTGCTTTCGGAGCTTATCACATTCTCCGGAACACGTTATAACACAAACCTTGTAAACCTGTTCCTCGACGACATGGAGCTGTCCTGCAAGGTGGACAGTCTCATTTCAAACAACAGGTTAAAGACTTATTACGATTACCATGTAAGGTATTATGAAAAGATTTCAAATATAAAACACCAGGAGGATCATTATGAATTCCACAGTTGACACAAAATGTGTACAGGCAGGCTATGTGCCTAAGCAGGGTGAACCCCGTCAGGTTCCCATTTACCAGAGTACCACTTTCAAGTATGATACCAGTGAACAGATGGGAAAGCTCTTTGACTTAGAGGCTTCGGGATATTTTTACACCCGTCTCCAGAATCCGACAAACGACCTTGTCGCTTCCAAGATTGCCGCACTTGAGGGCGGTGTGGCTGCAATGCTCACTTCTTCGGGACAGGCTGCCAATTTCTATGCGGTATTTAATATCTGCGAGACCGGAGATCATTTCATCTCCTCTTCTTCCATATACGGAGGAACCTACAACCTTTTCGGCGTAACCATGAAAAAGATGGGCATCGAATGTACATTTGTCGATAACGACATTTCCGAAGAGGAACTTGAGAAGCTTATCAGACCAAATACAAAATGTATCTTCGGTGAGACTATAACCAATCCTACGGTAAATGTTTTTGATATAGAAAGATTTGCCAATGTAGCTCACAGGAACGGCATTCCGCTTATTATGGACAACACATTTGCAACTCCCGTTAACTGCCGTCCTTTCGAATGGGGCTGTGACATCGTTACCCATTCAACCACAAAGTACATGGACGGTCAGGCAGTTTCTGTCGGCGGCGCTATCGTTGACAGCGGAAACTTTGACTGGATGGCTCATGCCGAGAAATTCCCCGGACTCTGTACTCCCGATGAGAGCTATCACGGCTTAACCTATGCCACCAAATTCGGAAAGGCAGCATATATCACAAAAGCAACCTCGCAGCTCATGCGCGACCTCGGCTCTATACAGTCACCCATGAATGCATTCTATATCAATCTTGGTCTTGAGACCTTGCATGTACGTATGCAGAGACATTGCAGCAACGCTCTCGCTGTTGCTAAATTCCTTGAGAGCAATGACAAAGTCAAGTGGGTTCATTATCCCGATCTTGAAAATGACAAGTGCCACGCACTTCAGCAGAAATATCTCCCGAAGGGATCGTGCGGAGTTATCGCCTTTGCGGTAAAGGGCGGCAGGGAAGCAGCAATTAAGTTCATGGATAACCTCAAGTTTGCATCGATCGTTACTCATGTAGCTGACGCAAAGACCTGTATCCTTCATCCCGCAAGCCATACCCACCGTCAGTTAAGCGACGATCAGTTACGAGAGGCCGGAGTAGATCCCGATCTTATCCGTTTCTCGGTAGGTATCGAGGATGTAAATGATATAATCGCAGATATTGAGCAGGCATTAAATGCATAAGAACCGGTAACATATGTCAATTTCATTAAGTTTGTGTCATTCTGAACGAAGTGAAGAATCTTTGGACCTTATGTATTAAGATCCTTCGCTGACGCTCAGGATGACAGGCTGGGTAAGTTCCTTTGCTGACGCTCAGGATGACAAACAGAGATTAACTTAATAACATTTGTAACATATTTATGCAGTAAAAAAGGAGACCGCCGCGGTCTCCTTTTTTTACTGCAATCTTTTGG
>JAEEVO010000190.1 GCA_016290905.1 Lachnospiraceae bacterium
TGAGCCTTATCTTATGCAGATAGGCTTCCTGAGCAGAACTCCGAGGGGAAGATGTGTTACCCCCACCGGCTATGCGCATCTCGGTATGAAGATGCCGGGTCAGCAGAAATTTGACAATGTCTGATAATTGATTTAAGGATGAATTATGCGAGTATCCGATAACTGGAAAGATTATGAACTCATAGACTGCACCGACGGTCAGCGTCTCGAACGCTGGAAGGATATTGTCCTTATTAGGCCGGATCCGCAGGTTATATGGAAAACGCCGAAGGAAAATCCCCTCTGGTATTCTCCTCACGCGATTTATAACCGCTCAAATACGGGAGGGGGCAGCTGGCAGGTCTGCAAAAAGATGCCGGATGTCTGGCAGGTGAGTCTCGATAATCTTAGATTCAATATTAAAACTATGGGCTTTAAGCATACGGGCCTTTTCCCCGAGCAGGCGGTCAACTGGAAGATGATTGCCGATATTATAAAAGGCGCGGGCAGACCTGTGAAGGTGCTAAATCTTTTTGCATACACCGGCGGCGCGACGGTTTCCGCTCTTGCCGCGGGAGCGAGCGTTACCCATGTTGACGCTTCAAAAGGTATGACTCAATGGGCGAAGGAGAATGCGTCTGCCAGCGGCGTTGCGGATTGCAGTGTGAGATGGCTTGTTGACGACTGTATGAAATTTGTCCAGCGCGAGATAAGGCGCGGCAATAAATATGACATAATAATTATGGATCCGCCTTCATACGGCAGAGGCCCCGGCGGCGAAGTCTGGAAGATCGAAGAAAGCATTTTCCCCTTCATTAAATTATGTGAAGAACTGTTATCAGAGGATGCTCTCTTTTTACTGATCAACAGTTATACCACGGGTCTGCAGCCCGCAGTACTGACATATATGATCGAAAGTGCGATAGCTTTAAAACATCCCGGAAGCGTAAAGTCCGACGAGATAGGACTTCCCGTTACCGATACGGGACTTATACTTCCGTGCGGAGCAAGCGGAAGATGGATGAGAAAATAGGAAATATCGGACATAAAAAAGGACCTTCCCTCGGGAAGGTCCTTACTGTTATCCGGTTTAGAAATAGAAATTGCTGAGTGCCGCATAAAGAGTTGCACCAAGTATGGCATAAAGGATAATGGAAAGAACGATCATGATAGCCATGAATATAAGCTGTGCCTTTGCCCAGTTCTTACGTGATTCCTTACCGTCACCGAATGCCCATACAAAGAGAAGTATAAATCCAACACAAGGGATAAGTGATAAGAACATAATTCCAAGCCATGTTCCGATGCTTACGGGCTCAAGGTTTGCAGGATCAACGGGGACCTGGTACTGAGGAGCTGCGCCGTAATTGGGAGCGGTGTATGTGGTCTGAGGCTGCTGATAAGTCTGCTGAGGCTGTGCTTGCTGCTGAGTCTGCTGCTGTCCGAACTGATTGTTGTTGTAATCCATATTTAGTACCCCTTCATTAATTATTTTTTAATTTTTCATAAAAATCGTACCATATTTTGTTATGACACGCAATAAAAAATTCATTTAAACCGAAATCAATTTAAAGCGCAAAAGTGTATCCGATTAACACTTAAAACATGGTACCGAAATAAATGGCAATGCGGTCACAAAAAGGGTATACTATTAATCGCATGTAACATTAAACGACCGGCGAAAAGAGATCATGAAAGCATATATATCCGAAGTACTCAAAAGAATATGGGCCGATATAAAAAAGTATAAGATCGGTATTATCATATGCATTGTCTACTATGCATCCACCGTCAACATCTTCGGTGCTTCGTGCCCCTTTATACTTATTACCGGACTTCCGTGTCCCGGCTGCGGGCTAACGAGGTCCCTCGTAAATATCTGCAGCGGACATTTTGCAAGAGCCTTCACGACAAATCCCGCTTCGTATGCCTGGTTTGTCATGATAGTTTTATTTGTGGTGACCAGGTACTTCCTCGGCAAAAAGCCAAAGTACATGTATTGGATACTGACTGCGGTTGCCATCATCACGATAACCGTTTATCTTTACGGCATGATCAAATACTTTCCCAACCGCATACCATACGTTTATACTTCAAAGAATCTGTTCAGGTTTATCCATTCGCATCTCCATTGAATCATCGCAACAAAAAAGCCCCCGAAGATCGGGGGCATTCTTTTGCGATCGAAATTACTTAAGAGTAACCTTAGCGCCTGCATCTTCAAGAGACTTCTTAAGAGCCTCAGCGTCAGCCTTTGC
>JAEEVO010000191.1 GCA_016290905.1 Lachnospiraceae bacterium
TTATACTGAAATATATCTTCCGATTTTGCGTACCAAGGGGGGGTGCGGACGTTTATTTAGACGCCCACACCTATCCTCCTTCTGTATTCTAGAGGGCTGAGCCCTCCGAGTGTAGATTTAATGCGACTGGTACGATACCAGTTCATATATTTGTTTATGGCCTGGATTAGATCATCCAAGGTGCTGTTACTCCAATTTCGGCCATAAAACATCTCCATTTTCAGATGGCCAAAGAAGCCTTCACAAGCGGAGTTGTCCGGAGAGCAACCCTTCTTTGACATGGATCTGGTAAGTTTTGCATCTTCCAAGATCTTGATCCATTCAGGCCAGCGGTAATGACATCCTCTATCACTATGGACAATGGGATGCTCGCCAGGTTTAAGAGTTTTGATAGCTTGTTTAAGCATAGTGTTTGCGAGCCTCGCATTGGGGGATGTACCTAAGGTCCAACTTACAGGCATTCCATCCAGACAATCAATGATAGGAGACAGATACACCTTTCCTGCTTCTATGGAAAACTCTGTGATGTCTGTCAGCCATTTCTGATTGGGCTTATCAGCATGAAAGTCCCTGTTGATAAGGTTTTCTACCGCAGGTGATATTTCGCCCTTGTAGGAATTGTATTTCCTGCGGTGATGTACCTTTACAATCAGTCTTTCTTCTAGCATGATACGGCGTACCACCTTTTCTGAAAGAGTGATACCCTCGCGCTTGAGTAGGGCATATATTTTGCGGTAGCCAAATGCATCGTAGTTATTATGAAAGAGCTCGCAAATCTTTATGCGGACTTCCCGATACTTGTCTTCAGCATGAATCGCGGTTTCCTGGTAGTAATAACTGCTGCGGGACATACATAGTTTTCTGCAAAGCTTAGGCAGTGAATACTTATTTCTCAGGGCGTCAATTATCACTGCCTTCTCCCGATTGCTGAGAGCTTCCTGATTGACGCCTGGGTCTTTTTTTAATACATTGATTGTCTCCTTAAGGATATCTATCTCCATCTGCATTTCAATCATCTGCACTTTGAGTGCTTCGATATCTTCGGCCGACTGGATATCCTTTGGATCGATAGGTATGTTTGGATCTGATTGATTCATGAGAGAGATATTTCCTTTCTCGGTGTACTCATGAACCCATTTCAAAACAGCAACGGAGGAGTACCCGATATCTTCTGCTACAGATTTTATCGTTTCCCCGTTATTAATGCAACGATGGATAGCATGCATTTTTAAGTCAAATGAAGCGTGTACCCATGAACGTGGCGCCTTTCGCTTATGCGAAGTAACGAGTTCTGGATACATATGTTTCCATTCGCTCAGCATACTTACGGAAGGATATCCGAGAAGTTCAACAACCTTTGGCATTGATTGTAGTTTGTTATATAATGTGAGTGCGGTAAAAATCTGTTCTTTAGAATATGAATGACCTCTTGGCATAGTCGTTTTTAGATGTCAAAGTGTCCAGGTTTCTGTCCGCACCCCCATGATTCAGAAAACCGGAAGTTAACGGAGCATACCCTGGTGAAAATTGTATGATCCTCAGGCCGAAATATGAGGAATTATCATAGGTGGCGAAGAAGAGTATGGATGAAGAGATCAGAAGAATTATATCTCTGTTTTTTGAAGGCTTGCCCGGAATTGTTCAATCGTTCGATACGAGCCATGACGATATGGACTTCAGGACTGCCTGTATTATCGAAACGGATACGGGCGGCAAATTTGTATTAAAGCTTGCCGATAATGATTTTACATACCCGGAAAAAATCGCCGTCTGGCAAAGAACGGTCAAAGAATACCGTAAGCTTGGCTATTACTGCCCGAGGATATATGGGGATAAGTCCGGTGCCTTCCCTGTTGTCGATTTTCACGGACACAAATGTGTGGCATATACAGAGGAATATGCGCCGTTCCGCTCTGCTGAAGACAGATTTGCAGATATCAATAATCAGAGCGACACACTCTATGACAGCTATAAGCAGGACATCTGGCAAATGACGGCGCGGATTGCCGCGCAGCACTTCGACTATACGGAATATCCGTCGGCATACTGCCTGTTTGAAACATTCTGCCCCAGCGATAAAACAGACGAAGTGCTGGAAAACGCATTAAACTGGAAGGAGTATGCCGATACCCTGCCTGTTGAGTTCATGGAACAGGTCGGGAAAATATGGCGGTTGTGGACTGAAAACAGAAGAGCCCTTGAGAAGGTTTATAAAAAGCTTCCGACCTC
>JAEEVO010000072.1 GCA_016290905.1 Lachnospiraceae bacterium
CAGAGCTGTATCCATTTTGGGTAAAATCTATAAGAAGTTCACCCATAGCGGTGACATCTATCTCTCTACTTGCATTGTCGGCTGAAAATGCCATGATCATTCCTCCGCGCCAAGTGTATACTTGGTGATATCCATAATTGCTTTTCCGTCACATTCAAAACATATCTCACAGGCACTCGGGTCAGTCAGAATAGCTGTGGTCATCGCCTGTTCTCCGCCGTTTATAAAGACCTCTACGGAGAATCTGTCCATGATCACACGAAGCTCTATCTCCCCTCCCAGATCCCTTACGCTGCAGCTTCTCTGCTGAATATTAGCTCTTCTGGATCCGGATAATCTTCTGTCGGTCTCAAAAACATTATCCCCGGGAAAGAAATTTATCCTGGAACTGTGAGAAGCATCCTTTGCAAAATACATCGTAAATCTCTTGAACACATTCTCGCGGTCTGCGGGCCGCACCTTTATGATCACGTCAAGGCATCTTCCCTCGATCCCGTGAAGAGTCACCTTTCCGCCGACCTCAACATCTTTATATCCTATCTTATCTTTTCTGTAATTTTCTAGCTCGCGGACCGGCATCTGATACAGCTTCCCGTCTTTGAGAGAAAGTTCTCTGGCAACAGTCATCTGACCAAACCAGGGCATCGCTCTGAAACCGGAAGTATTACAGGTATCCCAATTCTGCATCCAGGCAATCATGATCCGTCTTCCGTCCGGAGCCTTCAAGGTCTGAGGAGCATAAAAATCGATACCGTGATCGATGGTCTGGGCAGAGTGTCTTAAAAACTGTTTGCCTTCTATGTCATATGAACCGATCTGACACAGGGTTCCGTTTCCGCTATGAAAATCAAGACCCTTAGCCACCATGTCCTGAGGACTGGTGAGAAGAACTGCGCTCTCTCCCATCATAAAGAAATCCGGGCACTCCCACATACATCCGTACTCACCGTCATTTGCGATGAAAATGTTCTCAAAATGCCAGTCAAATCCATCACTGCTGGCATATAAAAGAAGCTCTCCAAGGCCCTTTTCGTCCTTTCCGCCCACCACGCAGCGGAACATTCCGTCCTCGTCCCTGAACACCTTTGGGTCCCTGAAATCATAGGGGCTGAGTCCCTTTGGCAGATCCTTGGAAGTAAGTACCGGATTCTTTTCGTATTTGTGATACTCCGTTCCGTCACCAATGGCTATGCACTGCTGCTGATATTCTTTTCCGTCTTCGGTCTTGTGTACGCCGGTGTAGATAATATAATGCTTCCCGTCAGGAAGTTCCATTGCGGTTCCTGAAAAACAACCAAAGGAATCGTACTCATCCTCAGGAGCAAGCGCGGCGGGAAGATATTCCCATTTCACCATATCTTCGCTTACTACGTGGCCCCAGTGCATGGAATCCCATCTGGTATCATAGGGATTATATTGATAAAAAAGATGGTACTTTCCACCATAATATGAAAATCCGTTGGGGTCGTTGGTCCAGCCAACATAGGGCGTCATGTGAAAAACCGGCCTGTCGGATGCAGGTATTTTTCCACCGTTTTCCTTTTCATATTCTCTCGCCCTCTGTAATGTCTTGTATTCCATGGTAATAATCCTTATCTTGTATACTCTCGTAAGTCTGTAAATTCCACACTGTTGCTCTCAGCAAAAAGCATGATGCTCTTTCCCGTAACCCCGTAGATCCTGACAGTAAGCGATGTTTCGCCGTCTATGTAAAAGACCCCGACCGAACCTTCCTGAATGTATGTAAAGGAGTAGGTTTCCCCTTCCTTTAAATGAGCCGCAGCGGAAGTGATCTCCGTCGTGCCCTCGTTAAACAGAAGTTCAACGCTTCCCTTTGCCGGGTCTATACTTATCATTTTGTATTTATCCTGCTCACCGCTGTAATCAAAGGCAAGACCGAAGCTTCCCTTTTCGCTGAATTTGAATTTACCCGTGAGCATAAAGCTTTCATAACTTGTAAAGTATTCCTCATAGGAATATCTCGAGCCTGCGGAAATACTGATATCATCCGCAGCCTTAAGAGGCTTTCGCCTGTTTGTATACTGCGCTTTGATATCGGGGATGGGTGAAAGGTAAAGGCTTCCGTCCGCCTTTTGATCTATCTTCATAGCGACCACATTTCCTCCCCACGCAGCCACATCGGATGTGGAAGAAGGGGATTCACTGCGTCTTGCCCATCCGATCATATATGATCCTGTCTCGCTCTCCACATGCTTTGCCGCATAAAAAAGTTTTCCGTCCACTCTCGCAGCATTTTCATACGGGCCGTAGGGAGTATCGGACATCGCATACCAGAGCGTGTCATCCTGCGCAGAATATGTGAGATAGTATTTGTCACCCAACTTGAAGGTATCGGTGCATTCCAGGTTCCAGAACTGCTTTGTGGGATCGTCAAATATAATGCCGTCGTAGGTCACCGTTTGAAGATCTGGGCTTACAGTGTATTTGAGTACCCTTGCCACATTGTCCTTTGACGCAGTCACTGTCAGGGTTATATTTCCTGTCTCAGGATCATAGTACCCCTGAGGATCCCTGAAATCATTCTTTTGATTCAGCTCCCCGGGAGGAGTGATCTCGAAGCCCTCTACCTTTTCGAAATCCGTAGTACTGCTTCCCTTCGCCACCTTTATCTTCTCTGCGAATTCGCAATCCGAATGTGATCCGTGCCCGGTGTAGAAAAACAGATACTCGTCCCCCGCTTTTACAACGGAGCCCGTTCCTATCCAGGCGTCCTGACCGCCGCTTCTGTCCGCTTCCAGCACCGGTCCCTCCACCTCTTCATAGGTGACAAAATCCTTTGTTTTCGCCAGAAAAACAGAGTGATTGTAGGAATCTCCCCCGTCTTTCAGATAATAAAGATAATAGGTTCCTTCCTCATAGTACGGCATAATATCGCCTACAAAAGGCTGGTTTATACCGCACACCTTCGGAAGAAAGTAATTCTTGTATTCATAAGCGGCTTCCTGACTGCCCGGAGTGCGAAACTCAGAAAAATCCCTGTCGACCGTTTCTTCAGCAAAGGGTTCTCCTTCGTCATCATAAATTGCAGGTTCACTTTCCGCCTGCGGCTCTTTTATTCCGCACCCTGCCGCAAATAAACAGACCATGCACAGGACCCCCGCTGTTTTTAATGCCTTATTTTTCATGTTTCACACTCCGCATATTAAGTCTTTGATCAAAGCGCACTCATCTTATAAATGGTGATGTTTGAAAACTCGATGGTGTTCTCTCCCATCTGTGATGCAGCTTCTGAACCGAACTGGAACAAAAGCTCGAAATCCATGTCGGTGATAAATGTGTCTGTGGTGGTAAATCTGAAGGTCTGGAAATCCGTTGTGATATCCATTCCCTCGGAGATCCTGGGATCCCATCCGCCCATAGGATTCAGGAAAAATCCGCAGGATACGGGCTTTTCAGCCTTTGCGGTGATCTCAATGGTATAGTAAGCATCGGATTCAAGAGTAAGAGGATTTCCTGTATAACCGCAGATAAGTTTGTTGTGCCAGTCCACGGTACCGCCGTTATCTATGCGATAGAAGAAGCTTCCGTTTTCTGCCCAGATGGTACCTACACCCTTTTCATTGTCCTCGTCGGTTCCGTTAAAGGTCTCCCAGGGAAGATCTGCGTTGGTTTCATTTGCGGTATTTCTGCCAAATGCCATAAAGGAATCAATGGTCTTCGTAACCTCCTTGTCACCCTCAACAATACCGAACTCGATATTGCTGATGGTGATCTCGTTGGAAGTTGCTCCCTCGGGGGCATTACCGATCTGCATGCGGATCACGGGATCTTCTACATCAGCCTCGGCAACAAATATTCCGGAGAAAGTGATTTCCTCGCCGGCGGGTGCAGCCAGTGAATTAAAGTTTGCTCTGTTCTCCCAGCCCTTTTCCTTGCTCTCTACCAGCACCTCTCCGGACTGTCCGTTAAGTGCATTTACATTGAAGCTGTAGTAATACTTTTTATCTTTTTCGATCTTGATATCACCAATGGTTATATCTGTCTTGATGCTCCACACTCCGCCGTCAGCGGAAGGATATGCGGTGATTTCAGTCTTTGCAGCATCTCCGTCAAAGCTTGCTGTAGCCTCTGCTCCGTCGCCTGCTTCAACCGTAAAGTTATCCTCTGCAAGCGCTTCTTTGTACGCTGCCACAAGGGTCTCTTCACCGGAGATCTCGTAAAGCTCGATCTTGTCGATGGTGACTGTGAAATCCTCGGGAGTGGTGTCGTCAGCATTGTCGGGGTTAGGTGTGATCTTTCCGAGATTGAACATCAGCTCACAGCTTCCCTCTTTATCGGAAGTAAAATTCAATATAAGAGGTGCGATCTCTTCGCCGATCTGAACATTGTATGCGCCGCCAAAGGTGCTCCAGCCCTCTGCGTTTTCATCTCTAGCGATAATATGTGCATAGGTGGGCTTGGTTGACTTTGCCCAGATCTTCATCTGATAGTCTGCTGCTTTTACCGCAAAACCGGACTTAGAAAGAGCAACATCCCCATCGGACTCTCCGGGGTTCTCAATATCAAATACGTATGAACCCTGCTTCAGCTCGCTTGTTGCCTTTGCGTTTTCGCCGATCTTTGCCTCCCAGCCTCTGTTATCAACCTTGAAATCTCCGCTGAAATCAAAAGCTTTATAAACTTCCTCTTCGCCTGTCATCTTGGTGACAGTCAGGGTGGCATAGCTTTCGCTTGTAAGACCGCCCTTATCCGTTACGGAATAAACCAGTTCATAGGTTCCTGCATTTTCGGGAGTAGCTTTTCCGTTTTTAAAATCAAGAGCGGGAGTTGCTTCCACTATGATCTGTCCCGTCAGGTCACCGTCCTCTTTATCGGAGGCGGTCACGGCTGCCAGAGCATCAAATTCCGATCCGGCCATCACTGTTGAATCGCTCGCTCCTTCGATAACGGGAGCTGTGTTGTCACCGGTCGTGTTTTCTTTTCCCGCACATGCGGTCATACACATTACACAAGCAACTGTCAGTATAGTTGCAACAATCTTTTTCTTCATTTTCTTACCCTCGTTTAGTTTATTTTCCTGAATATCTGTCGTAAGCATCCTGGTATACTTTCTGTATCTCCGGGAGTTTTACCTTGCCGCTTAAATCATTTTGGAAAGTTTCCCAATCACCATCGGTTACGCCGCCCTTCATGAGCCAGGAGATGAGATTTGTTCTGATGTAATCATTCATGTTGCTCTCATAGTTGCTGAGGGTGTTGAGTTCCTCCAGAGTGAACTGCAGATTGGGACAAGGGATCACTTTTTCATCTACGAAAGGCTGTGCTACTTTCTCAAGTCTTTCGAGGCGGAGCTTTGCGCGGGGCTCCATGTGTACCACATTGTTCCATGCGTATTCACCGAGATTGATCACTCCCAGAGGTGCATTCTGCAAACGAAGCTCATCCGTAGTAACTCCTTCCGGAAGGGGTTTCTGAACGAGCATTCCGTTTCCGTCAAGCTCCTCTTCGTAAACTATACCTATCGGACCATAGTTGATCTGAGCGGAAACAAAAGGATCGTAATAGCGGTCAAAATATGCCAGCAAAACCTCGGGATATTGGCAATCGGAAAAGATTACCAGCTCCCCGGTACCTATCTCAGGATTGTTGGATACGCAGATGGTCTGATCACCATCGGGACCTATCAAAGGGTTACATACAATATAATGCTCGGGATTTGAAACAACGGTCTCGCTCTCCCACCAGTAGAAGGCACCGTATGTCTCCATTCCTTTGCCGTTTGCGAGGAAATTGTCCTGGCTCTGTTCAAAGGAAACCTTGTCGATAAGGCCTTCATCTACCCAGTTTGCGATGAAGTTGGTTGCTTCCTTGAATCTGTCATTGGTAACGGTGTAGGTGACCTTTCCGTCAACGATCACTCTGTGCTCCAAGTTGTCATTTAAACCGAACATTCCGTAAAGGTCGCACTGATTTCCCTGCCAGTTGTTGTACACAAAGCTCAGGGGACGCTCGTCATCGGTCTTACCGTTTCCGTTCATGTCATTGTCCCTGAAATATGCCAGGATCTGACTCATTTGAGTGGATGTAAGAGTGAGACCGTCCTTCAGATCACTCTCTGAAATACCGCTCACCTTGCCTGCTGCTATTACTTCTTTGGTCCACTCGGTGTTGAGGAAAAGAAGGTTGGGGAACTCCAGAAGACCCATTTCCTCAATACGGGGAAGCGAATAAATCTTGCCGTCCTCTATGTTAATAAGCTGACTCTCGATATCGGGGCGCTCCTCCAGGAGTTTTTTGAAATTGGGCATGTAATCAAGATAGTCGCTGATAGGCACCAACACCTTTCTCTTTGCATACTTGATTATTTCTCCCGAACTCATTCCCGCGTGGTAAATTGCATCAGGGCGATTCTCACTGTTACCGAAAATAAGACTCTTTTGCTGTGAATATACGGATTCGGATACATTTTCCCAGGATACATTTACGCCGGTCTGATCATAGAGATCCTGCATGATCTTCATATCGTTGTAATCAAGGGCAGATGCATTTTTTGAAGAATAAACGGAGAACTTGATCTCCTGAGAGCCCTTCTCATTCAAGATGGGCTTTGAGGTATCTTCCCACTGGAATCCGTAATCATTTACCAGTGCGGATACATCCGCCTGTGACGAAGCATTCTTTTCTCCGGATGATGAGCCGCATGCCGCCAATGATGATGCAATTGCCGCTGCCAGCACCACAGCGCCGATTCTTTTTAAACTTTTCATTTCTTTTTCCTCCACGAATCAGTCTTTAAGTGAGCCCAACATAATGCCCTGGGCAAAGTATTTTTGAACAAAAGGATATAAGCAGAGCACGGGCAGGCTTGATACGATAACGGATACGTATTTTAACTGGTTAGCCAGTCTGTACTGCTGTAAAATGGTCTCGCCGCTTCCTCCCACGGTGCTTTCCGAGGCGATGAGGATCTCTTTGAGCACCAGCTGAAGAGGATATTTCGTCTCATCCTGCAGAAAGATCATCGCATTAAAGTAACTGTTCCACTGACCCACCGCGTAATAGAGGGCCATAACCGCAATGATGGGTTTTGCCAATGGGATGACTATCTCCAGGAAGGTCCTGAACTTTCCTGCGCCGTCGATGCGCGCCGCTTCCAGCAATCCCTCGGGAATGGATGATTCAAAAAAAGTCTTTGTCATAAACAGATTCCAGACCGAAAGTATAGCAGGAAGGATGATGGCCCATGCGGAGTTAACCAGATGTAAGCCGCTCATCACATTGTAAAAAGGTATCAGTCCTCCGCCGAAGAACATGGGGATGATGAAAAACACCATCCAGAACTTTCTTCCCGGCGTTGTTTTTCTGCTGAGGGCCCAGCCTGCGGGGATGGTGACAAACAAAGATAAGATTACTGTCACCAGGGTGTACCATATGGTGTTTAAATAGCCTCTCCAGATGTCGCTTCTGTGCAGGATCTTTTCAAATCCTTCAAAGGTTATCTTTACCGGATAAAGGAAGACCTGTCCTCCAAGCACAGCATCCGGATCCGAAATGGAAGCGATTATTATGAAGTAGACGGGATAGAGGATCACGATTGCCAAAAACGTTAAAAAGATCGCATTTACTATGTAAAAAAATCTGTCTCCCGCCGATCTTTTTTTAATCTTGCTGTTCATTTCTTTTGCCTTTCTCTCTTACCAGAGCGAGTTTTCTGAAAACCTCTTTGAAAGAGTGTTTGCTATGATCAGAAGCACTACATTTATAACTGAATTGAAGAGTCCTATAGCTGTGGCATAAGCCTGATCCGGAACTCCCGTAAGACCTCTTTTGTAAACATATGTTGCGATGAGCTCGCTGACTGCCAGATTTCCGTCGGTCTGCATCAGCAGCGCCTTTTCATATCCCACTCCCATGAGGCCTCCGATGGACATGATCAGCATCACACTGATCATCGGCATGATGGCAGGGATATCAACGTGGATGATCCTCTGAAACCTGCTGGCTCCGTCTATCATAGCCGCCTCATGCTGACCGGGATCCACATTTGAAAGAGCCGCTATGTAAATCACTGCGCTCCATCCGAAATCCTGCCAGTTGCTGGATAAAATGTACAGCGGTCTGAATGCGGAATTCTCCAGGAAGTAGGAGAACCTCTCCAATCCCATTCCCGCCGCGATGTTGTTCACCAGTCCGTATCTTCCAAAGAAAAGCTGCAGCATTCCGACCATAACTACCAGCGAGATAAAGTGAGGCGCGGTGAAAATTGTCTGGAAGAACTTCCCTGCTTTCTTTCTGCTCAGAGCGTTGAGTGACAGCGCCACGATGATCGGAAGGGGAAAGCCGATCAGGAATCCAAAGATACACAATAAGAATGTATTCTTCATAAGGGGCCAAAACTGAACATCTCCGAAGAATCTTGTGAAATTCCTGAATCCCACCCATATGGTGGTATCTGAAAAGATCTTGTCTCCCGGCATGAAATCCTGAAACGCAATCAGGACTCCGTATATGGGAAGGTAGTTGAAGAAAAATACGGTTGCCACCGCGGGCAAAAGCATTATCAGATACGGTATTCCGTCTTTAAATCGCCGTATTCTTTTCTTTCCTGATATGGCTTGCATATAGCACCTCCTTGATAAAGTGCATTGACTTGCTTGGTTGTTTGCTTGGGTAGTTTACAATGTTTACATTATTTACATTGTTTACATTTTGTAATTATGATTTTACATCCGGGATTTTTTAGTGTCAATAATGCGCTTTTCATAGTTTTATATATATTTTTTTGTGTATTTCAACCAAATTACCATTGGGTTTCGGTGCGAATATTAGTCTGTTTCATGTAAACATGTCAGTTTATAAAGTTTACATTTGTAAACTTGATTTGTTTCATTCTCTATGATAATATTTTTTTGATAATCACCGGGTTTTCTTATATTCGGTTGAAAACTCGACTTTATGCGGAGGAGACAGCTGTGGCTATAGGCAAAGTGACAATGCAGGATATCGCAGATGCGTGCGGTCTCTCAAGAAATACAGTATCTAAAGTATTTAACGGAAGGGGAAGCGTCCCTCAGAGCACCCGTACCCTCATATTAAAAAAAGCCGAGGAACTCGGCTATAAAGCCGTCCCCAGCGAAAAGTCACTTCAGATGTCCGCACACGGTAAGGTTATCGCTTTACTTACCAACAAACTCCCCTCAGAATACCACTTCGGTACATTCTTTTTAACCACATTTACGGATCAGATATGCAGAGCGGGTTACACTCTTAAAATATTCGAAATATCCCCAGAGGAGCTTCGCACAAAGCACCTTCCGCCCCAGTTCATCCCCGGGCAGACCGCAGGGATCGTCGGAATAGAACTCTTCGATCCCGAATATCTAAAGTATATCTGTAAACTTGGGATTCCCACGATAATGATAGACAGTCCGACTCACGCCTCAAAGGACCTGATGCAGTGTGATTTTGTGGCAATGGAAAGCCGCGCCGGAGTGATAGAAATAATGAAGTCCCTGATCAAAAAGGGTGCAAGGAAGATTGGCTTCTTCGGTGACAGTGAGCATTGCGGAAGCTTCTATGACAGGTGGATAGGATACCGCATCGCCCTCATGGATGCAGGCATCGAATATAACGAAAAATACTGTATCCTGGATCCCGACGCCTCCCCCTACGGAGATGTGGACTGGATCGCAGAAAGAGTGTCGGGGCTTGAGGAAATACCCGACGCCTTCGTGTGCGCCAATGATTTCCTGGCGGTTCACCTGATGAATGCTTTAAAGAAGCTGGGATTGTCCATCCCGGGAGCTGTACGGGTGGCCGGCTTCGACGACACACCCCAGTCGACTGTTGTGGAGCCTTCTCTTACCACAGTACAGATTCCCAGTGTCGATATCGGCCGCATATCCGCAGATATCCTTCTTAGCAGGATCAGCAATCCGTCAACCCCCTACAGCTGGACCCATGTGCGCTGCAACCCCATCTTCAGAAAGAGTACGGAATAGTAACTTATGAATACATCAGTTCGCGGATCTTGTTTTTATTCAGAGCTGTGCCGATAACGATGAACACACCCTGACCGATAGATATCAGATCCGTCTGTATCTCATGGCGGGTGGCATTTAGCCGATACCCGCCGTCTTTGTCACAGACAAAACCCTTCACGCGGATGATCTTTCCATGTTCCCAAAAAGGCAATTCCTGCCACGTGATGAAGTACAAAAATATGAATCATGTATTATCCTCCCTTTTAACTGTTTTTTTGTGCAAAAGAAAACGAGCCGGTTGGGGCTCGTATCCTGCTTCTTTTTATTCTTTTGTTCATGTTTCGCCTTTCTTTGGGCATAAAAATAAAAATACCGCCCGGAGAGCCGAGCGGTAAAAAGTACCAATAATGCTATTGAATTATATTCCGAAATAATCGACGACCGGCATTAGTTGTCGCTGACAATATCATATAACGTTTTGATTGCATCTTCCCCTTCGCATGGATAATCAGGTTCGATATAGTCACCTCTCGACGAATCTATTCGTGTGTAGTAGGCTGTCGACACTGAAAGCCACATTCCGATGTCATCGAAATAGAACTGTGTAATCTCGCCGCAGGAATTGCAGGGTACCGCAGGCGACTCTCCTACCACCTTCCCGAGACCATTGTCTACTATCATCTCAGTAAAAAGCATGGCTGACGATAACGAATCCTCATCGGTAAGCACATACAATTTTCCATCAAACTCAAGCTCTGTATTTCTCTTATTCTTAGTTTTCCCACCCTGATTAAATGTCAGATAGTTCCACCTTATCTTCCTAAAATTGTCTCCCTGGTAATATGTATCTACCGGCAGATACTTAAACAGTTCATTTACGACATATGTGTCACCACCCGGATTACCTCTTAGATCAATCGCAAGATTCTTGATGTTTTTCGCTTTTATCTCCGAAAACATTTTACGGATCACATCCCTGTAGTGATCACTTATCCAGCAATGCTTTAGTGTAAGCACTGCCAGACTCTTTTCTTCGTCTGTCTCATAATAAACATAATCAGTATTATTATCTGATTGTATGTACTTATCCTGAAGATCATAGTAATCATCTACATTTATAAAGTCATTGCGGCTATAGGTGCGGGATTCCTCATCTCCATCCTTATTTCTCCAAATAACCTCGAAAGGCGCCTCTACTCCGCATAGATCCAGATAAAACAAGCTTTCCATATTTACACTGATATGACGCGGTGTTTCATAGGAATAGTAAGGCTCTGCGAGTTCCTTCATCTGTTCCTCTGTCAATCCATTTACAGAATATATGCTATAGCCTTTGCCCTTCATCTCAGGACCATCCGATATGAGCATAGGATCCCACGAGTCAAATGATGTATGTCCATCGTATATCTCATGCAGGATACTTCGAACGCCTCGCACCAACTCTATCCTCTTGACCGTATCCTTTGACTCAAAATCAGCCCTGACCTCCTTATACTTTGCCTGAACCTCAAGTGTCAGTCCATCCGCGAAAGATACATGATACTTTCTCAGATAGTCCATAACCTCCTCCAGATCATCCAGCGCCTCTTTCTTTGTAAGGTCTGAATTCTCATAATAAAGGATCGGCCTGTCAGACTTGAAGACATCACTATTCCAAAACGGGCAGGCATAAGCAAGAAGTACACACAAGCCGGCAAAAACACTCGTGATACTTACTGCTGTTATCTTTGCAACTTTCCCGGAAAACGCCTTCTTCGCTATAAGCAAAACAACCGCTATATCCACCGCTGAAGCGAGTATCATAATCCACTGCGGAAAATCCTTCCATATCAGCAGTATATTCAGCGGAATTATGCCAAACAGCAATAAATTAATAATTATAATAGCAACAACTGCGCCAACCTTTTTGAGTCTATTCATTGAATGTATTACCTTTTCTTCGAATAATTATTTAATCTAATTCTGAAATAACTTACGATGCTTTATTATCTGCATTGGATCAATTCTTCTTTTTTATTCCCAGAACGCTCCATCTCAGGAAAGGTATGCGGCTCATGATCTCATACAAAAGATATGAGCCTGCGAATGCTGCTATTGTAACCAGCAGGTATACGATGATGGGTGCAAGGGACGGACACAGTGTATGCAGA
>JAEEVO010000192.1 GCA_016290905.1 Lachnospiraceae bacterium
CAGAAACGCTCTCCATCATAGTGTGGAAACGGCATAAATCATACTTTATTGGTTGAAATATTGAATTTTCAAGGTACGAATCCCATTTTAGGTATGGGAAGTCTTAGTTAGTTTATTATAATTTACTTAAAGGAGGTGAGAAGATGGACGGAAAGACGATAATGGGGCTTTTGATACCGCTTGCCGGAACGACTCTGGGAGCCGGATGCGTGTTTTTTATGAAAAAGAGCCTGAGCAATATGGTTCAGAGAGCACTGGCAGGATTTGCAGCCGGAGTCATGGTGGCGGCATCTATATGGAGCCTTATCATTCCGGCGATGGAACAGTCTGAGGATATGGGAAAGCTTTCTTTTCTGCCGGCATTCATAGGTTTCTGGCTCGGCATATTGTTCCTGCTTTTGCTTGACAGTGTCATTCCTCATCTTCATGTCAATGCTGAGAAGTCGGAAGGACCTCATTCAAGATTAAAAAGGACCACGATGATGGTACTTGCGGTCACCTTACACAATATTCCGGAGGGGATGGCTGTCGGAGTTGTTTATGCGGGAGTCATAGCCGGAAATGCAACAATAACCTCAGGCGGCGCATTGGCTCTTGCGCTTGGTATCGCTATACAGAACTTCCCGGAAGGTGCCATTGTTTCCATGCCGCTGTGTGCAGAGGGTAAAAGTAAGGGCAAGGCCTTCTTACTTGGTGCACTTTCGGGAGCCGTTGAACCTGTCGGAGCATTACTTACTGTTTTGGCAGCAGGCCTTATAGTGCCTGCCATGCCTTATCTTTTAAGCTTTGCCGCGGGCGCCATGATGTATGTGGTAGTTGAGGAGCTTATACCCGAGATGTCTGAAGGTGAGCATTCCAATATAGGAGTAATAATGTTTTCGATAGGTTTTTCCCTAATGATGGCACTTGATGTGGCGTTGGGGTGAGATATATTGGTAAAGATCCTTCGCTGACGCTCAGGATGACAAGGGATAATAAGGATGACAAGATGTGATTAATTGTATGACATTAGTACGGTTCTCTGCTTGAAAAAGAAGCAGAGAACTTTTTTTCGTGCATGAATTTGTACATTTGGTGCACAAAATGATAAAGAAGATCGGTAACGTGCTAAGATGATACCAAAATGAAGTTGTTATGCTTTGGGAAACTTACAGTTAAATATCCTTATATGGACAGGAGAGAAAAAATGAGTAAGCGAAGTAAACAATCAAGCGAGAAAGCCGCAGGCAACATTGATGTTATAGCTAAAGATGAGGAAGAGACTGAGGCAACACAGACTATGCGGGAAACGAGTAGGGCAGCAGAATCCGGGCCGGAAATGAGCGATGAGTCAGAATCTGCTCCAAAAGAAACCGAGATGGAAGAGAGCAGGTCGGAATCGAGAGCGGCAACAGAAATCACATCGTCAGAAAGCGCGTCAGAAGAAACAGAGCCTGCCGAAATCGAAACGGCAAAGGATGCGATTTTCGAGGAAGAGACGGCTGCAGCTCGAATTGCGGAAGATAATACTTCCGATAATGATAAGAAAAAATCCAAGAAGCAGAAAAAGCCGAAGAAGGATATATTCGATATAAAAAAGGATATAAGGTACAGGGGACCGATATCCTATAGGCATCTTAAGATATTTGGCTGGATATGTCTGATTATTTATCAGGTTTCTGTAGTCATAGGTATCGGAAACAGCATGGGAATGGGGCTGGATGTCGGCGTTCTGTCTGACAGTACCTTTGCCGGAAACATCCATGACATGGCACTTCCGCTGATTATCGTATCCATTTTTGCGGTTCTTCTGTCAAAACGCGACAGCTATAAGGAAACGATCATTCTGTACGGAGTTCTGGCAGTTGGGTTGGCAGGATTGTTTTTGTTGTTCTATTATCACTATATATTGGGTATTTTCCAGCCTATTTCAAGTTTGCCGCGTCCTTTGAGCATAGAAATGCCGGGTAAGGAGATCGCTGAGGAATTCCTGACGTCCATGCTTTTTAACATGGATGGCTTTAAGGGATTTTTCGCTTTCAACATATTCATAGATATGTTCCTTTGTACGTTGGTTATGTTCTTTATGGAATATACTCCGAAGCGTTTCTTCCAGGGAAAGAAGATCATCTTTTTCAGGGCTATGGTTTTACTTCCGGTGTTTTATGAGGTTGCATCCATATTCATTAAGATAATGACAACCAATAAGCTGATAGAGATCCC
>JAEEVO010000073.1 GCA_016290905.1 Lachnospiraceae bacterium
TTGGTACCCGTATCGTAGTTATGAAGGACGGTGTTATCCAGCAGGTTGATACACCTCAGAACCTTTATGATGCTCCTAACAACCTCTTCGT
This sequence comes from Lachnospiraceae bacterium, assembly GCA_016290905.1. GTDB lineage: Bacteria > Bacillota > Clostridia > Lachnospirales > Lachnospiraceae > RUG11977. Next base: position 92 of record JAEEVO010000073.1, read on the forward strand.
TGCAGGTTTCATGGGATCACCTCAGATGAACTTCATTAACTCCATCGTTGGACGTGAAGGCAATAAGGTTACACTTACATTTGGTTCAACAACCATTACCATTCCCGAGATCAAGGCTAAGAAGCTTATTGATGCAGGTTATGAAGGAAAGACCGTTGTTCTCGGTATCCGTCCCGAGGATATCAAGGACGAGGAAATGTTCATCAGCAATTCTCCTGAAAGCATTGTTGAAGTTACCGTTCGTGTATACGAGCTTCTCGGTGCCGAAGTATTCCTTTATCTTGATGTTGACAACTACGAGATCACAGCGCGTGTTAATCCTCGTACAACAGCTCGTCCCGGCGACCAGATCAGAGTTGCTATGGATCTTAGCAAGCTTCACATCTTCGATAAGGAGACCGAGCAGGTTATCACTCACTAATAGATATTTTAAGATTTTTACCCGGTCAGGTGCTTATACCCGACCGGGTTTTTTTGTGCGATAAGCGAATGCCAACAACTGAAGCCTGCTTGCAAACTTAATAAAAAAGTGTTTTACATAAGCGGATAAAAGTGATAAAATTATATTGGTGTGTTTTAATCCGGGGTAAGCAGCGGGATAAAAAGCATTCCGTTGCAAGCATATAAGTAGCAGAGAAAAGGGGTAGACAGATGATTTCAAATCAGATTTTGCAAAATGTTATCGAAGGTATAAAGGCGATATCGAGAGTGGATATCTGTATTATGGATACCGAGGGCAAGGCTTTGGCCCAGACCATGAACAAGACGGATGAATATGAGAGCGCCGTACTTGCCTTTGTAGGTTCGCCCGCAGAGAGCCAGTCGCTGCAGAGCACACATTTCTTTAAGGTATTCGATGACACGCAGATGGAATACATCCTTGTGGTAAAGGGTGAATCCGAGGACGTTTATATGGTCGGAAAGATGGTGGCTTTCCAGATACAGAGTCTGATAGTTGCATACAAGGAAAGATATGATAAGGATAATTTCATAAAGAACCTGCTTTTGGACAACCTGCTGCTGATAGACATATACAACCGTGCAAAGAAGCTTCACATTGATGCTGAGGCAAGAAGAGTTGTATTTATCGTTGAGACCAGCATAGAGAAGGACAATATGGCGCTTGAGACCGTAAGGACGATGTTTGTCTCAACGAAATCAAAGGATTTCATCACCGCCGTTGATGAAAAGAACATTATAATCGTTAAAGAATTACGTCCCACCGACGGCTATGACGAGCTTGACAAGATAGGAAAGGTTGTTCTCGACATGCTGAATACCGAGGCTATGGCAAAGGTCAGAGTTTCTTACGGTACCATCGTTACAGAGCTTAAGGATGTATCACGTTCTTATAAGGAAGCAAAGATGGCACTTGATGTAGGAAGGATCTTCTATACCGAGAGGAATATCATTGCTTACAGCAATCTGGGGATAGGACGTCTTATCTATCAGCTTCCCATGCCTCTCTGCAAGATGTTCATCAGGGAGATCTTTGAAGGACAGCTTCCGAGCGACTTTGACGAGGAGACCATCACGACCATAAACAAGTTCTTTGAGAACAACCTTAACGTTTCCGAGACCTCGAGACAGCTTTACATACACAGGAATACGCTTGTTTACAGGCTTGACAAGATACAGAAGATGACGAACCTGGATTTAAGGACCTTTGAAGATGCTATAACCTTCAAGATGGCACTCATGGTAGTCAAGTACATGGAGTATGTCGAGCATAACGGATTCTGATCAAGATTTTAGAAATCAAAATTTTTGAATGGGGAAACCTGATTATGAGAAATTACGATATTGAGAGGGCGCTTTACGGAGATGTCGAACCTCCGGTTATAAGGCTTGATGATGTTTGCAAGGATTACGCAGATGATGTGCATGCCTTGAAGCATCTTAATCTTGTGGTGAACAAGGGCGAGTTCGTTTTCGTTATAGGAAGCAGCGGCTCAGGTAAGTCTACGTTCATAAAGCTCCTTTTAAAAGAGATACCCGCCACCTCAGGCAAGATATATGTCATGGGAAGGGATATCTCCCGTCTTAAGAAGAACGACATTGCAAGGCACAGGAGGAACATAGGCATAGTGTTCCAGGATTTCCGTCTGCTTCCGGAGATGACTGTCTTTGAGAATGTGGCATTTGCAATGAGGGTCGTCGAAACACCGATGCAGAAGATAAGAACGGAGGTACCTAAGATACTTTCGATAATGGGATTGTCCGAAAGGCTTTCGGCATATCCGAAGGAGCTGTCCGGAGGCGAACAGCAGAGAGTGGCGCTTGCAAGGGCACTGGTAAACAATCCGATGCTGCTCCTTGCGGACGAGCCTACAGGAAACCTCGATCCGAGGAACTCGTGGGAGATCATGAGGCTTCTGGATGACATAAATAAAAAAGGGACTACAGTCATTGTTGTTACCCACAACAAGGAAATCGTCGATATGATGCAGAAGCGCGTTGTTCATCTGAACAGGGGCGTGCTTACAAATGATTACGAAAAGGGCGGATATCTGAATGCGAAAATTTAGTACCTTTTTTTACGGAATGGGACAGGGCATAAAGAATATTTTCAGGAACAGGGTTTTTTCCCTGGCATCCATAGCCACCATGGCAGCCTGCCTGTTTTTATGCGGTGTTTTTTATGCTGTCATAGCCAATTTCAGGAGCATGATCTCAAAGGCCGAAACAAGGGTCGGCATAACAGTGTTTTTTGATGAAGGCATAACAGATGAACAGATAACCGAGATTGGCGAAAAGATAAAGAAGAGAGCTGAGGTCTCGGAAGTGATACTTACCACGGCCGAGGAGGCGTGGGAACAGTACAAGAAAGAAAAGCTCTCTCCGGAGCTGATAGAGACCTTCGGTTCGGACAATCCTCTGGAGAATTCAGCCTCGTACACTATTTATATGAACGATATATCCATGCAGGAATCCCTTTCAAGGTTCTTAAGGGATATGGAAGGGATCCGTAAGGTCAACAACAAGAAGGATGTTTCCGAAAGCCTTACCGGTATAAACAGCGTGCTTTCGGTACTTGCGATCTCGATCATCATCATCCTCTTGGGAGTAACCATTTTCCTTATCGGGATAACGATATCCACCGGCGTATCGGTCAGGAAGCAGGAAATCTCGATCATGAAGCTGATAGGAGCAACCAATTTCTTCATTAGGATCCCTTATCTGGTTGAAGGTATACTGATAGGTCTTATCGGAGCGATCATCCCTCTGGTGATCCTTAATTTCAGCTACGGTGCGATAATAAATGCACTTAAGGAGAACTTTAACATTCTTCTTTCGGAGACAGAATTCGTAAATGTAAATGAGATCATGAAGGTTCTCATACCTGTATTGCTGCTGTTGGGCATAGGCATAGGCTTCATCGGAAGCAATGTAACTCTCGGCAGACAGCTTAAGAAGATAGAGGTTCAGTAACGGGAGAATTCAGATTTATCATAAAAGGAAGGTTTTATAATGCGCGGAAAGAAAAAACTGGCATTCTTCATATGTATAATAGGTATTATCGTTACCGTTATGTCCGGAACCATGAGTGCGATCCCCTTCGTTCCGGCAGGTGCGGTCAATTCTGACCCGAAAAAAGAATATGAGGAAAAGCTTAAAGCCGCAAAGGAACAGAAACAGGCATTAGAGGAAAAGAAAAAGGAACAGGAGGCTCTGATCAAGGAGTTTTCCGAGGAAAAGGACAATATACAGACATATATCCAGGAGCTTGACCTTAACTTAAACGAGATCTCCTTGAGAATCTTTGAATTACAGAAGGAGATCGAGAAGACGGAGCAGGAGCTTGAGCAGACAAAGCTGGATCTGGAGGAAGCCAAAAAGACCGAGGCAGACCAGTACGAGACTATGAAGAAAAGGATCGCGTACATGTATGAAAACGGTGAGACCTCGTATGTGGAGATATTGCTTAACTCCGGAAGTATATCCGATTTCCTTAATCAGGTCGAGTATGTTCAGGATATAGCAAATTACGATAACAGTCTTCTTGACAGATACAAGGAATCAAAGAAGAACGTAGAGGAACATGAGGTACTGCTTGAAGCCACTCTTGAGGAGCTTAAGGTTATGCGTGAATCGGAGGAGACCGAACAGACCACCGTTGCCGACCTCATGGCACTTAAGGCAGCAGAGATAGAAATGCTTACCGAGAAGCTCGGTATCGCCGATGAATATCTGTTCAATTACATGTCTGAGATAAGCAGCAAGGAAGTCGAGATAGAGGAGATCATCGAGGCAGAGCAGAAGAGGATAGAAGAGGAAGAACGTAAGCGTAAAGAGGAAGAGGAAAGACGTAAGCGTGAGGAGGAAGAGGCAAGGCGCAAGGCCCAGCAGGAGTCCGGAAACATAACAAGGCCTTCTTCAACGGACGGATATGACGCAACGGCCATAAACCGCGTAAAGCTTACGGATGAGACAAATATCTACAAGATGACATGGCCGCTTCCGGGAGATCACAGGACTTACTCAAAGTTCGGACCGAGAATTGCTCCCCTGCCCGGAGCATCAACCTATCATAAGGGCTGGGATATCGGCGGAGAATTCGGAGCGCCGATGGTTTCGGTACTTGCGGGAACGGTTGTTGCGGTAAGCTATAATGAGTCCGCAGGCAATTTCGTAAAGGTTGAGCATCAGCCCGGATTTGTCAGCGTTTACTGCCATTGTTCAAAGACGCTTGTGAGCGAAGGTCAGTATGTACAGCAGGGGCAGCAGATAGCCCTTGTCGGATCTACGGGAACATCAACATCACCGCACCTGCATTTTGCGATTCAAAAGAACGGTGAATTCATAGATCCCGATCCTTATATAGGTTATTTGGAGTGATAATCAATGAAATCCGAAGGTTTTTTAAAAGGCGTGCTGGTCGGAGTTTGCCTTATGTTCGGCTCGGTAATGATCGCCATGCTGATATTTTTCCTGTTTTTTAAAAAACCCCGCTATGAAAACTTTGAGAACGGGGCGCTTTCGGGCTCCGGCTCAAGCACGGAAACATTTGAAGCATTTGCGGATAAGGAAAAATATATCCTGAATACCATAAATCAATATTTTTACAAGGACAAGGATGTCAGTGAGATATATGATGATGTATATCGTAAGCTTGTTGATTCACTTGACGATCCCTACAGCTATTATTTTTCCGAGGAAGAGCTTAAAAGCACGATGACCAGATATGACGGTGAATATGTCGGTATTGGATGTATCATCGGACAGCTGGATGACTCCTTAGAGCTTATCTGCACGGCTGTTTATGAAGATTCGCCGGCAAAAAAGTCGGGGCTGCAGCCGGGAGATATCTTTATATCGGTAAACGGTACGGATATAACCGGGATGGATAGGCAAACAGCTCTGGCTATGCTTAAAGGGGAAGAGGGAGAGACTCTTAAGGTCATAGTAAAAAGAGACGGTGAAAACATCGAGCTAAATATAACATTAGATACGATTGAGCTTAAGACCATCACCTCCCAAATGGTGGATGAAACCGAGAAAATCGGGTATATATACTGCATTTCATTTAATGCACATACCACAGATCAGTTTAAAGCCGCTATAGATGACCTTGAAAAACAGGGCATGGAAAAGCTGATAATAGACTTAAGGGAAAATCATGGCGGAGTATATGATGCAGCGGTTACCATGCTTGACCGTATGATAGAGAAGGATAAGCTCCTTGTGTATACGGAGGATCGAAACGGGAATAAGGAGTCTTCGTATTCGGAGGATGATCTTAAGTTTGACAAGCCTGTCGTCATTCTGATAAACGGGAATACAGCCAGTGCGTCAGAGCTGTTTACCCAGACCATGCGGGATTATGAAAAAGCGACGGTCGTAGGTACCCGTTCATTCGGGAAAGGCATATATCAGGGTTTATACAGACTTGGTGACGGATCCGGCTTGAGGCTTACGAACGGAAGATATTTCTCACCCAAGGGCATATGCATACACGGAGAGGGTATAAAGCCTGACATAGAGCTTGAACTTGACGAAGGGCTTGAAAAAATAGCGGTCTGGAAGCGTACAGAGGACAACCAGTTACAGGCGGCAATCGACTATCTGAAAAAAAATACCTGAAAAAAAGAAAATGCGCTTGCATTTTCTTTTTTTCTGTGATATAGTATCCACGTTAAACGGACAAATGTAGTTTTGAGAAAAACAGAAAGGCCGGATATGAGTGAGAAGGATAAGTATTATCTGGTAAAGGAAAAGGCTGTACCTGAGGTTCTGTTGAAAGTCATAGAAGCAAAAAGACTTCTGGACTCGGGAAAGGCCGTTACCGTACAGGAAGCTGCGGAACAGCTTGGGATTAGCAGAAGTTCCTTTTATAAATATAAGGATGATATATTCCCGTTCCATGAGAACAGCCGCGGAAAGACTATAAACATCATGTTTTTGCTGGACGATGAGCCGGGACTGCTTTCAAATGTATTGAACGAGATTGCCAAGTGCAGGGCAAACATCCTTACCATACACCAGAGCATACCCATCGGCGGTATCGCTTCCATTACCATGGGTATGGAAATGCGCCCGGACACAAGAGAAATAAATGACATAATCACCGCGATCGAGGGGATACGCGGTATCAACTCCTTGAAAATTCTTGGCAGGGAGTAAATTTTAAAGCAGCATCCTCTTTTGGCTAAGGGTGATGCAAAGTACAGGATAAGGGATAGACGCCAGTTACAGGAGGAAAAATGAAGATAGCAATTTTTGGTTTCGGAACGGTAGGTTCCGGAGTATATGACGTAATAAACATGAACAGCGCGCTCATCGAAAAGAGAGCCGGCAAGCCTATAGAGATAAAGTATGTGCTGGACTTAAGGGATTTCCCCGGAAACCCGGTTGAGAAAGTTCTTGTGCATGATGTGGATATCATACTTAACGATCCCGAGGTAAAGATTATTGCCGAGGTCATGGGCGGTATGAAACCTGCTTATGAATATACAAAGAGGGCGCTTTTAGCCGGTAAGTCGGTCTGCACCTCCAATAAGGAGCTGGTTGCTGCGCATGGTGCAGAGCTTATTGAGATTGCAAAACAGAATAAGTGTGACTATTACTTCGAAGCCAGTGTAGGCGGCGGCATACCGATCATAAGATCTTTGTGTGACGCGCTTGTCGGCGATGACATTGTAGAGATAAAGGGTATCGTGAACGGTACGACAAACTATATATTAAGCCGTATGGGCGAGGACGGCCTTGCATTTGACACAGCCTTAAAGGAGGCGCAGGATAACGGCTTTGCGGAGAGAAATCCCGCTGCCGATATCGAGGGAATCGATGCTCAGAGAAAGACGGCAATACTGGCTTCTCTTGCCGCAGGATACCAGGTTGACTGTGATGATATACCTACCGAAGGCATCTGTGCCGTAACTGCAGCCGATATAGCCTGTGCAAAGGAGTTCGGAGCAAAGATCAAGCTTTTGGCGAGCATCCGCAGGGAGGATGAGAAGGTTTCCGCCATGGTAGCTCCGTTCCTTGTTTTTGAAAGCTGTCAGCTCTATCATGTAAACGGCGTATTCAACGGCATACTTGTTACGGGAAATGCTACCGGCGAGGTTATGTTCTACGGAAAGGGAGCAGGCAAGCTTCCGACTGCAGGTGCAGTTGTAGGAGATATCATTGAAGCCGCAAAATACTACGGTCTTCCTTCGGATATCATCTGGAGTCCCGAAAAAGCAAAAATGGCCGATAAGGGTAGCATGACGGGCAGGTATTATGTGCGTATCAACGGTGGTTCTGCTGTGAAAGCAAAGGAAGTATTCGGAGCATGCGTTGAAAATGCTGTAAAATATGAAGAAAATATCGCATTTATCACTGAGAAAATAAGTGAAGCCGATTTTGAAGCTAAGATAAAAGACCTTGATGTGTTAAGCAGGATCCGGGTTTATGATTAAGGAAATGCATCCGACTGCAGGATGGCCCGTTAACCGTTTTGTGACCGGATCGATCAAGTATATAAAGGAGTTTTTAAAATGTTAGTAGTAAAGAAGTTCGGCGGAACATCCGTCGCAAACAAGGAAAGGATTTACAATGTAGCAAACCGCTGTATCGAGGATTATAAAGCGGGAAATGATGTAGTCGTTGTTCTTTCTGCCATGGGCAAGACCACGAACGAACTCATCGCAAAGGCAAAGGACATAAGCCCAAAGCCTCCCAAGCGCGAGCTTGACATGCTGGTTAGCGTAGGTGAGCAGATTTCCGTATCTCTCATGTGTATGGCAATGGCAGAGCTCGGGGTACCGGCAGTATCTCTTAACGCGTTCCAGGTTGCAATGCATACCACTGCCGATTATACCAACGCACGTTTAACAAACATTGACGCCGAGAGGATTAGGAACGAGCTTGATTCCAGAAAGATAGTTGTCATCACCGGTTTCCAGGGTGTGGATAACAACAATAACGTAACGACACTCGGACGCGGCGGCTCGGATACAACCGCAGTTGCACTTGCAGCAGCGCTCAATGCTGACAAATGTGAGATATACACAGATGTAGACGGAGTATTTACCGCAGATCCCAGGATCGTTCCCGATGCAAAGAAGCTGGAGGAGATCACATACGACGAGATGTTAGAGCTTGCAACACTCGGTGCAGGCGTGCTTCATAACAGGTCGGTTGAACTCGGAAAGAAATACGGAGTACAGATAGTTGTCCGTTCAAGTTTAAATACAAATGAAGGTACAGTAGTAAAGGAGAATGCTAAAATGGAAAAAATGCTTATAAGTGGAGTTGCCTGCGACAAGAAGCCGGCACGTATCGCCGTTATCGGATTACAGGATCAGCCCGGTGTTGCTTTTAAATTGTTTAATCATCTTGCACATCATGGTATCAATGTTGATATCATCCTTCAGTCCATCGGACGTGACGGTACAAAGGATATAAGCTTTACCGTTGACGAGGACAAGGTTGACGACGCTATCGAGGTTATGGAGAACCATAGAAAGACCAGTCTTATCTGCGACAAGATCGATGTTGACCGCAATGTGGCAAAGGTGAGCGTAGTAGGTGCAGGTATGGTTACCAACGCAGGCGTAGCAGCTAAAATGTTCGAGGCTCTCTATGATGCGGGCATCAATATCAAGATGATCTCTACCTCGGAGATAAAGATAAGTGTTCTTATTGATCAGGATTACGCTGATCAGGCTACAAAGGCTATCCATGACAAGTTCATCAAGTCAAATTAAAGATTGTATTACGAAAACGCACATCCGTTTAGGGTGTGCGTTTTTTTCAATGAGAGGGATGTCTTTGTGTATTACGGGAGGGGCATGGTAATTGTCTCCCATGCATACGGAGGCGGATTTTGCGAGGACTCTTACTTCTTTAGGCATGCGACATCAGCTTCTGTGTATGTAAAGTACGCAAAATCCTTATCGACATTTTTGCAAAAAGACTGAGCCTGCAAAGCAGACCCAGTCTTTTTAAGATCGCAAAAACGTCGCGCGGAGCGAAAGTATGCAGGGGGAGACTAATTATCATGCCCCTCCCTGTACATCAAAGATTTCAAATCCATGGAATTGTTCTTGTGAATAAACGTCGGTTTGTCATCCTGAGCATAGCGAAGGATCTTATGATGTCATACTTGTGCCAAATCACCGAATGAAAATCCGCCAAAACACCGAATTAAAATCCGCCAAATCACCGAATGAAAACTTGACAAATCACCGAATGGATGCTATGCTATATTTGAAAGATGTACCCAATAACGTATATGGCATAAGAACATGTATGAATATACAATATATTGAAGTGAGAGACGAGGAGATGTAATATGATGAAATATAGACCCAGGATAATAGACCATATACTAAAAAGAAAACTTGCCGGTATAGGAGCTGTACTGATAGAAGGTCCAAAGCTTTGTGGAAAAACAACTTCTGCGGAGCATATAGCCGAAAGTATTCTTTATATGGCAAAGCCGGATGAAATGGAACAAAATATTAAGATAGCTGATTTAAAGCCGAGTTTGCTTCTTGACGGAAATACTCCGAGATTGATAGATGAATGGCAGGCAGCGCCTAAATTATGGGATGCGGTAAGATTTGAGGTTGACCATAGAGGAAAAGTGGGACAGTTTATTTTGACCGGATCGGCAGTGCCGGCAAACCGCGATCAGATATTTCATTCGGGTACCGGAAGAGTGGCTTGGCTAAAAATGAGAACAATGAGCCTTTTTGAATCCGGTGAGTCTGATGGTTCGGTCAGTATGACAGATTTGTTTTCGGGAGACAAAGATATAGCTGCAAAGAATCCGATAGATGATATAGAAACCATAGCTTATCTTGCCGCAAGGGGTGGATGGCCTACTACACTTGATGTTGAGAAAGATCTGGCATTGGAGCATGTTTATGATTATATAAAAGCAGTCGAGGAAATAGATATATCAAGAGTTGACAATGTAAAAAGAGATAGCGAAAGAGCAAAGGCTTTACTAAGAGTATATGCAAGATGTCAGGGAAATCAAGTAACAGCAGAAGCCATAAAACAGGATATGCTGGCCAATGATTCCGACAGACTTGACACAGATACTGTTTTTTCTTATGTAAATGCATTAAAAAAGATATTTGTTATAGAAGACATGCCGGCATGGAATCCAAACATAAGATCGAAAACGGCAATCCGTACATCTGATACAAGGTATTTTACTGATCCTTCCATAGCGGTAGCAGCGCTTGGCTTAGGTCCTAAAGACCTTGTAAATGATCTGAAAACTTTTGGGTTCATATTTGAGACACTGTGTGTACGTGATTTGAGAGTTTATGCCGATTCTTTAAATGGCCAAATATATCATTACAGGGATAAGTCCGGCCTGGAATGTGATGCGGTTATTCACCTTCGGGACGGAAAGTATGGACTCATAGAGATAAAACTGGGCGGTGAAGATAGTATAGAGCATGGAGCAATTACCCTTAAGACATTGCAGGAAAAAATCGATACTGATAAGATGAATCCTCCTTCGTTCTTAATGGTACTTGTAGGCAAAGGAACATATGCTTACAGGAGAGAAGACGGAGTATATGTAGTGCCGGTAGGTTGTTTGAGAGACTGATCTACAAAGACATAAAGCATCTAAGTAGAGATTTGAAACTTAGATGCTTTATTTTTATTCTGAGATCATATTGTCTAGCGCATATTCGCATGCTTGAATAACGAAACTTGAGAAGCTTACATCTTTTGTTTTTATTGTTTCCTCTATTTTCTCTATAAGAGGCAGAGGAAAGCGAATTGTTTTGTTCTCGGATTCTTTCTTGTCCGCTTTTAACTGAAATGACATTGTTTAAACTCCTTTATATGAATGTGTAATACAAATTATATGTAATAGTATACAGAATTTTTATTATTAAATATGCATTGCATATACAATGCTAAATGCAAGTTAAAATATATTGCAATTATAATTGCATTATGCTATATTATTAATGAAAAGGAGGTATGAATAGTGTTTTGTATAAAATGCGGTAGCGAACTAGCACCGGATGCTGTGTTTTGCAGCAAATGCGGAGCAAATCAGAATGGCGGAATGCAACTGGCTAGCAAGGATTTTAACGGAACTATGTATGACGAATCTGAAAGGCTTCGTCTTATTGAGTTAGCAGATAATAGTCTTAAAGTTATGGATTTGATTGCAAAGAAACAGATTAAGTTAAATGAAGATAAAGCTAAGTTTGATAAAACTAATAAAAAATACAAAAGAAATATCATCTTGGCTGTTATATTTTTTATTTACTTATTATGTGTTATATCAGGATTACTAAGTGCTATTCAAAAAAAGAC
>JAEEVO010000193.1 GCA_016290905.1 Lachnospiraceae bacterium
AAGGCTGAGCTCATCGACCGCATCCAGTACAGGATGACCTGTCCCGGGATCGGCGGAGAATGCGGGCTTACCTTCGGACAGACCAGATCCATGTTCCAGGGGCTTTTCATAGGCCCCAGAGTGGTAAACGGAGCCATCAAGGGCGCTACCGTACTTGGCAGAGCCTTCGAAAAACTCGGTTATGAGGTCTGTCCCGGCTCAAAAGACAAGCGTTCAGACATCATTCAGGCAGTAAGACTCGGCTCCAAAGAGAAGGTGGTAGCGTTCTGCCAGGGAGTGCAGGAAGCAGCACCCATAGACTCCCATGTGACCCTTGAACCCTGGAGAATGCCGGGATACGAGGACGACGTGGTAATGGCTGCAGGGGCTTTCGTCCAGGGATCATCCATAGAACTCAGTGCGGATGCGCCTATCAGACCGCCTTATAACGTATATTTCCAGGGTGGTATCACATATGAGCACTCGAAATTCGGTGTTTTGAAGGCTCTTGACAACCTGTATAAAAAAGGATACATAACTATATTATAGTAAACTAGTACCATGGAAGAGAAAAAAGAGAAAAGAATAGCACTTTTAAAGATGATCGTGCTCATCGCGATCGTTGTTTTGGTGCCTGCGATCCTTTATCTTACAAACAGAGACGTTTTTTCTGAATTCGATTCCGTGGATAAGTTCGTAGAATACATTCAGGGCTTCGGACACGTGAGCGTTCTTGTGTTCTTTGTGATACAGGTCCTGCAGATCGTCATCTCTGCGATCCCCGGCGAGATCGTACAGGTGGCAGCAGGCCTGATATTCGGGCCTGTAAAAGCTTTCATCTACGTGATCCTGGGCTGTCTGATCGGCCAGACTTTCACTTTTTATCTGGGCAAGCTCCTGGGAAGAGACTTCGTTAAAGCATTTATTTCACAGGATAAGCTGGAGCATTACACCGGCCTTCTGAACTCCAGAAAAGGCTATACAGTATGTTTCCTCTTATATCTGATACCTGGCATCCCCAAGGATTTTCTCTGCTATATCGCCGGAATATCAGGTATGGATATCAAGTATTTCCTGCTTTTGTCGATGCTTGGAAGGATCCCGGGGCTTATTGGGTCCATCGCCATGGGAAGCCTGATAGGGGAGGACAGGCTCGTTCCTGCAATAATCATATTCGCCGTTGCCTGCGTCGTTGCAGTCCTGGGCGTGATATACAGGGACAAGATACATACGAAGCTGGAAGAAATAAGCGAAAAAGCCAGAAACAGGCACTGAAAAGGCCTGTTTTTTATTTTTCTCTAAAAAAAGAACAAATGTTCAAAATAGGGTATTGACAACGAACAAATGTTCTGCTATTCTCTATTTATCAAAAGAACATACGTTCACAGGGGGAAAAAGGGGGCATTATCATGAGAGGATATACCATCACAAGCAAACCGAGATTTATTGCATTCGTAACCATTACGATCATTCTGTTTACGCTTATATTCAATTTCATGTTTGAGATCAGCACAGCTCAGTCTGAGACGGTCCGGGAATATGTCCAGGTCGGAGTTTTCAGCGGTGATACGCTTTGGTCGATCGCTGAGGATTATATGCCTGACATGGATCCCAGAGAAGCCGTTTATATTCTTACAGAGATCAACGGTCTTGAGTCATCAAACCTTATTCCGGGCATGATCTTAGATGTTCCTGTAGAATAAGCCCTGAGACGCGATTTGCCGTATTTTAAGAGAATAGATCGGTCGATAAATATATCGACCGAAAATAAAAAAATCGCTTAAAACGCAAAATAGAGCCTCGGTATTTCGGGTCAATTTGAAAGAAAATCTGAAGGCAGCACAGATCGGCGGAAACGGCTTAAAACAGGCGATTTCACGGGATATAAGGATATATGTATCGTCCGTATCTGAAATAAATAATATGTCAGAGCGTGAGATATAAAGTGTACAGATATAAAGTAATAAAAACGCATTCAATTAAAGAATAGTAATAATTAGAGTAACAACAGGAGCATAGAATAATACAGAATATGCTCACACAATAAAAGCCAACTCAATATTTCCAATACCTTATGAAATATCCCGGAGTATGCCGAAAACGCACGGCGGACGCTCCGGGGTGTTT
>JAEEVO010000194.1 GCA_016290905.1 Lachnospiraceae bacterium
AGAACTGACCGCTGTCGCGTTAGCACTTTAGTCAAAGTCACCTCGAAAACGCCTTCAGCGTTTCCTCGGTAACAAAACGATGCTCCGCATCTCATTTCAGTCGGGGCTTGAACCCCGCCTGAAACGAAAATCTCCCCCCACCTTCGCTACGCTAAGATGTGGGGGATATCTTCTGTTTTGTTATATTTTTGCAACTTCAGTAATGGTTTTATATCCTGATTTCTTGATCCTCTTAAGTGTCTTTTTGCGTGCTTCAGCGGAGGCCTTACTGTAGAACTTAGCCTCGGAGGATATGCCGGTGAAGGCATTTTTGTTTACCTTTATACCATCCTTGCTTGTTGAAAGGAATATTATCTCCTCTAAGTTTTCAAGGTTGGCAAATGCTTTTGCGCCGATGGTGGTTATTGTTTTGCCCAGCTTAACCTTCTTCAAGGTTTCGCAACCCTTAAAGGCAGCCTTAGCTACAGCGTAAACAGTATATGTTTTCCCGTTGATCCGTACCTTCGAGGGAACCGTTATTTCCTCAAGCACTGTGTTGCAGCGGATAAGCTTTGCCTTTCCTGCTGAGGTAACCTCGTATATCAGCTCGCTTAATGTGCTTGCATCTTCCGGTAAGAAATCGGTATGAAGCTCAAAGGAGCCGGTGATCATGTCGGAAACCGAGGTGAAAGTTGAAGGATCAGCCGTATAAGTACCTATGGTTATAACGGAGTTGCCCTCGGTATCCGTCTCTACAGTGTTCCTTGTAACCTTTCCATTAGGTTTCGTTACCATCTTTACATAGGACGAGGACTTGTCAGGGTTCCTTGTCTCAGAAATCACTGTTTCCTTACCTGCTTTGGTGGTCGTAACCTGGTTTCTGAAATTGTAACCGTTATTGTCAGTTATGTTTGTGGTAACGATCTTTGTTCCACTCTTTCTGAAGCTGACCGCTTCGGAAGCGGTTAAGAAAGTTTTATCATTTTTTTCGGTTAAGGTAATCTTTGTAGTCTTATTGCCGTTTTGGTACTCTCTTACTGTCTTTTCCGTAACGGATTGGTCTGCATTGTAAGTGGTAGTAACCGTGGTCTTTAAACCATCCACGTTTGTAATAGTATCTGTAACGGTATAAGGTAACGTAGGTTCGTTGTTGTATACCGGCTGCGGATTGGGCTGAGGATCGGGCTGATGCTGAGGTTCGCTTATCTCAACGTTTACATCTATGTCGGTTAAGACATTGTAGTTTAAAGTATCTTTTGGTGTAAATGTTGCTTTAAAGCTCTTGGTACCGGACTCACTGAGCACTGTATCCCCGGCATTCCATTTCCAGTTTTCCGGAAGTGTTATGCTGTTCAGTTTGCTTCCTTTTACTGCCTTAAGTCCAGTAGGTACCGTATAAGCAGGATTAGCCGTAGCGATGGTAAACGTTTTACTTCCCGAAACAATGTAATTACCTTCTGCAACGTCCGAGATTGTTACTGTAGCAATTCCTGCATTGATGTTATCAGAATATGTAACCTGATATTCTTTTGCATCAACTGTCTTATCTCCGTCTTTGACCGTAACCGTAGGTTTCTTTTCAGCACCGTCATAGATTATATTCTCGGGCGAAAGCTCTATTGTAATATTCTTTAATTCTTTAGCAGTTATTGTATACTCTTTAATAGTATGTCCGCTATATTTTAAACGATATGTTCCTGCATTTATGCTTTTATTATCCGGTACAGCTTCTTCGCCCAAGTCTTTTCCCAGATATTTTTTACATTCCGGAGTGTAATCTTTAACATAGAAATACTTTTCAACAGTATCGTTTTCACCTGTTGTATATGACAACTTGTATTTTCCACTATCAGAAGCTGCTCCCGAAAAAGGTACCCAGGTATTCTCCGTATCAAGTTTATAAAATACAACATTTGCATCTTCAGGGTAGGAATCATCGCCAATTACCAGCTTAGTTATCGTCGGATATATAGCAAATCCGGTATATTCATATGATGTCGGTTCAGTGTATTCAATTCTTACTTCTATGTAGGCCGACCAATTTGTTATTTGTTCAGGATCTGTTATTACACTTCCATCTTCATTATGTTCGAAGCCTTTTAAGTGAGGATAATACCAGATA
>JAEEVO010000195.1 GCA_016290905.1 Lachnospiraceae bacterium
AGCCTGGGTTGCCGCAAAATGTTTTTGCTGACAAACACCGGCAACGTGTCTGCGTGCAGATGCTATGAAAAGGCAGGCGGAACGAGTGCTGCTGCCGACGTCATCATGTATGAATACAAGAAATGAATCTCATGTTGGATAGAAAATAATCCGATCGTCGTTTTCATTCTGACCTTTATTTTGACAGACAGAAATATGGCTAGTATCATTAAGGACGGATAGAAAGTAATTCTTATCAGGGACTGGTCTTCGGATCTGGTCCCGTCGAGGGCGGGAACTACTCCCGTCAATTTTTTATGGATACGAAAGTGTGAAACATGAGTAATTCTGTGATGGAACTACGAAAAATTAACCGACAAGATGCTTTTTCTGAATGGCAGTTTATTACGGAACTTCCGGCAGAAGAGAACGGGGTGGAGAATTCCCATCACGGGATCTCCTTCGAAGAATATGTCGAAAAAGTGCTTCCGAAGATCATGTCGTATGAGCATCCTGAAAACATGCCTGACTGGTTTGTTCCGGAAACGGTCTACTATCTATGGGATGGTGATATGCTTGTCGGAGAGTTTCGTATTCGGCATCATCTGACGGAGGCGCTTCGGATCGGTGCAGGACATATCGGATATAGTATTCGAAAAGAACTGCGCGGTAGAGGTTATGGAACAGCCGGGTTGAAACTGGTTTTGGAAAGAGCCAGAGAGATCATTCCTGAAGAGGAAATATTCTTTCGCGTAAGAAAAGATAACATAGCCTCGCAGAGAGTTCTGGAAAAGAATGGAGTCTATGTAAGTGGCGAAGACGATGAACACCTTTTTATGAGGATACGAAAGTAATGAAAAAGAACCTGAAAACTGGAGCTAAAACAAGATGCTGATAGACTTCCACACACATACTTTCCCCGATGAACTGGCAAATAAGGTTATCCCGAAAATTGCCGGTGATGCGTCTATCCGATATTATACAGAGGCTACGAATGCATCACTTTTGGAATCAATGGACAGGGCTAATGTTGACATGAGCGTTATTTTACCTGTTGTAACTAAGCCTTCACAGTGTGAAACGATAAACAAAGTGGCTAAGGATGTAAATGACAGGTATTTACCGCGGCTTTTGTCTTTTGGAGGGATTCATCCTGATAATGAAGATTACAGGGAAATTCTGAAAGATCTGGCAGAATCGGGTATAAAGGGGATCAAGCTGCACCCACTGTATCAGGGAGTCGCTATAGACGATATAAGGAATCTGAGGATAATCGATTGTGCATGTGAACTCGGATTGATCGTGGTGATCCATGCAGGAAAGGATTTAAGCTTTCCCGGGGATTTCGCTGATCCTGTCAGGATTAGCAGGATGCTTGATGAAGTTCAACCCGAAAAGATGGTACTTGCACACATGGGATCGTATGCACGCTGGGAGGAAGTATACAAGCTGTTATGTGGTAGAGGCGCATATCTGGACACCTCGTTTTCCCTGAATCCTATACGCCCCTTAAATGATACCCCAGAGGGCTGGGACAGCCTTGCAGCCAATCCGCTGCTTGTTCCTCCGCTTAGCCGGGAATTGTTTAGGAAAATGGTTGAAAAGAATGGCGTGGATCATATGCTGTTTGCCAGCGACAGTCCATGGGGCGATCAAAAGGAAACTTTTGAACTGGTGGATGAATGCTTGGATGAATCCGAGAAGGAAGCCGTTTATTACGGCAATGCACTTCGTCTGCTTGAACTGCCGGATAGCATCTTTTGATTTTTCAGCATTGTTTTTATGTTTAAGATTCAATTAAGGTTGAGGGGGCATAATAAAGTCATAAAAGCAATAAATTAATATAAGGTCGGTGGCGTAAAATGGCTGTGGAGTTAAATGATACATCTAAGGTGAAAGATTTATTTGCTGGTTGGCAGGAAACATTGATCTATTCTTGTCTTCAAAAGGTTATGGGAAGGATTTATGTTACAGATCCCGACGAGCCGGTATCTGCTTTTGCATATGTAGGTTGTTTTGGCTTTGTGGCAGGACAGCCGAACCGGGAACTCTTAGAGAACAAGCCGGATGGCTTTGCGATTATAACTCCTCAGAAC
>JAEEVO010000074.1 GCA_016290905.1 Lachnospiraceae bacterium
AGGCGGGGTTCAAGCCCCGACTGAAATGAGATGCGGAGCATCGTTTTGTTACCGAGGAAACGCTGAAAGCGTTTTCGAGGTGACTTTGACTTGTATTATCGTAAGATAAAACGATTTAAGAAAGGGGTTTCCAGATGAAAAAAAGAGTATTAAGTGTTTTGATCTGTATGGTATTGGTGCTGGGGTCTATTGTTTGGCTTACACCGGACACGTCCGTTGAGGCGGCGTCTGCTGTTAAGCTTAACAAGAAAAAGATGACAATGTACGTCGGTGATACTTTCACACTGAAGCTTAAGAATGCTAAGGGTGATGTTAAGTTTTCTTCAACTGACAAGAAGGTTGCCAAGGTATCCGCAAAAGGTGTGGTAACGGCTGTAGCAGAAGGTAAGGCTACCATTAAGGTTAAGAACAACAAGAAAACTTACAAATGTAAAATCACAGTCAAAGAAGATAACAGGTATATTGCTGACAGAATACAGGATCCGGTGAATCCTTTACCTGAAGGCTGCGGTATTTATGAGATAAAGCTTAGCGGAAAAGCAAAAGATCATGTTATAACCGACAGACTTTGCTACATAATGGGAGAAAAATGCCTGATATTACTTGATAAGGATATAGATTTGCCGGGTGATTTTGTTAAGAACGTAGACCTGATTATGACAACTCTTGAAGAGAAGATCGGTCTTAAATTCTCTGATTCCAATCTTTTTAGTACATGGAAGCTTGATGGACCTTGGGTAGGTATTGAATACGGTAAAAGAATACCGATTTATATTAATTGTGACAGGGTTGATGGAGGATATATATCATATGCATTTCCGACATACTGTAAAATATTGGATTATGCTCTAATATCACAGAAGGTATGGGATTCTGTGCCTACTTATAAGGATAATGCATGGCGTCGTTCAGATTATGTAAATTATGAAACGATAGCACATGAGCTTACACATGTTCTTACACTCAGATATGCATCACTTTCGAGCATAATGACCGAAGGCAGCGCAGAATTCTATGCAAAAGTAGTTTTGGAAGCTCTTCAGGATAAGAATACAGACTTTAAGAAGTGCTATGAACATCGTGTTGAGATGGATACATTTATAAATACAGTTGAACAAGAGATCAAAAAGAGCAATATGGAAGCAATCTTTGTAAATGATTACAAGGAATTAAGCATGATGGACAGAACCGATAAGTATACTCTCGGCTGTATTATATGTGATTACCTTTATGAAAACTACGGTGCTGACTTCATGAAAGACTATATCAATGCGTTAGCAAAAGCAAAGTATACATACGAAGAAACCTGGGGTTCGCTCTCTGAAGAGAATATGAAAGACCAGGCAAATATATTTAAAAATCTCTTCGGAAAGAAAGTCTTTGAAAGTATTGCAACATACTATAACAAACAGGTAAAGCAGTAAAAAATAAATATCTTGTCGGATTTGATTGAGTTTAGAGTAACTGACTCTATAAACTGAGCCCCGGTACACACCGGGGCTCAAAACATCTATAGCATCAATTGTTTCAAGGTTCAATTATACTGAAGAACTTTGCATCATCAAAGCCGGTAATGCCTGACAGCAGTTTGTCGAGAAGTTCTGTATTTCCCTCCTGCTTTAAGTATTGTGAGATCATATCGGGATTCTTCTGGATAATTCCGAAAAGCCCGGCTTTATTGGTAGTCCAGGTAACATCGGGTGAGGGCGAAAGGACGCCTTCTTCGTATAAAACGACGCCGTTTTTCACTATAAGCGTAAAATTCTCCGAAGGAAGCACGATATTCGCCGTAAATGACAGATCGCTGATGAGAGTTGTATCCGTGATGATGCCGAGATACTGCAGGATCATTTTCGGAGTCATGTGGGTGATAAGACCGTTTGCTGATTTCGCTCTGGTAGATTCATCGGTATTTGTCCCGAACCTAAGCTCCTGAGCGGCACAAAGATATGCGTTCCTCCAGGTTCCGCTTTCTGCGGCATAAGCAAGCTGTTCAAGTGCATCTGCGCAAAGATATCTTGCCGCAGTGTTGGACGGGTCGGCATAAACAATCATATTGGTAAGCTCTGCAACCCATTGGTATTCACCTTTGTCATAATCCTCTTTGGCTTTTATAAGAATTTCATTTACATCTCCAAAATACTCCACATATTTCTTTGCGGAATCGGACGGAGAAAGCTCTCCGAGATGGATGGGGTTAGCGTCATACCATCCCATGTACTTTTGATATACCGCCTTTGAATTGTGGGCTACGGTACCGTAATACTGTCTTGTATACCATACCTTTTCAAGCGCGTCGGGAAGCTTTATCATATTCGCAATCTCAGTGCTGGTATAGCCTTTGTTAATATAATAAAGTGTCTGGTCGTTAATGAATTTATATACTGCTGCAGTATTTGTAATATATTCCTTAATTACATCATTTCCCCAGTGAGGCCAGTTATGTGCCTGGAATACAACTTCCGCCTTATCTCCGTACAGCTTCAGGGATTCCATGAGATATTCTGACCATGCCTGTCCGTCGCGGACCTGAGCACCCCTTAAGGTATACAGGTTATGCAATGTTCCGGTACAGTTTTCGGCCATCCAGAGAGCATTCTTCTGAGGGAACCAGGTGTTCATTTCCGAAGGAGCTTCCGTACCGGGAGTAAGCTGGAACTCCATTTCCACTCCGTCAACAGTTACCTTCTGACCTGTCTTTGTGATGATGTCGGTGGGTGAAACATAAGATATGGATCCGCATGACTGTCCCATACCGATACCGATGCAGAGAGAACCGGTTTCGCCGCCATCAAGCAGGGTACCGTACTGGTAGGACGCACGTCTACCCATTGCTTTCCCTGCAAATACGTTCTCACTGACCGCATGCTCTTCAAAGCCTTCAGGGGCAAATATCTTTACGTCTCCCTTTTGTACCTGTTCTTCACTTATTATTCCCAAAACGCCGCCGTAATGATCTACATGTGAATGAGAGTAGATTACAGCCTTTACGGGATAATCTCCAAGGTTTTCCTTTACCAGTTCAAATGCTGCTTTAGCACATTCTACAGTCATAAGGGGATCGTAGACTATCCATCCGGTCTCGCCCTTGATGAAAGTGATGTTAGACATGTCGTATCCGCGAACCTGATATATGCCGTCAACTACCTTGAACAGACCGTATATATGGTTGAGACGGGTATTTCTCCAAAGGCTGGGGTTGGCAGAATCCGGAGCTTCTTTTTCGATAAACTTATATGCATCCTGGCTCCATACTATGGTACCGTCTTCGGCCTTGATCTCCAGGCTTTCCGGAGCTGCGATGAATCCGCGGTTGGCGTTTTCGAATTCGCTTTTATCGTTAAAATCAAGGAGTTCGTACACCATATCGTTTTTATCCTTGGTGAATTGTGTAGCTGCCTTGGTTTCAGTATTCAGCCCCAGATCGGATACTGCAGCCGGATTTGAAGGTTTTGTGCTTGTGTCCACGGTTGTTTTTTTTACTTTGCTGTACTTAGAAGATATAATATCATTATAAGCTCTGACTTTTACTGAATATTCACCGTCTGCCAGATATTTAACGGTATATTTTGTTTTACCGCTTTCTGAGGCCTTGACCGAAGCGGCATTATAGTATTCATCATCTGATGAAGCTTTGATGAAAACAGAATAACTTAAGGCATTGGTAGTCTTTTTTATGGTAACGGTTATACTGTTGCCATCCGTTTTCAGAGAAATCTTCGGTCTTCCGACTTTGATCTTTGCTGCATTGGCATCAGTCCCGCCAAATCCGTTCAGCGAGAACAGAAAGGCAAGCGTCAAAAAAACTGCTAATAGTTTTTTCTTCATAAAATATCACACTCCTCCATAAGAAAATATATGCTTTTTGTATCATACCATCAAGATATATGAATGTCAATAAACGGATAGACTTTTGCCCCTTGACAAAGCCCTATATGCATTGTATTATGAGTTTATCAAAAGTCACTCTTGCGGCATTTCCATCACTATAGGAAAGGGGGCGGACATATGGTATACGGTATTGGAAATTATGATATTAGCGGATATAATAATGCCTATGTGTCGCCTTATTCGGTAAGGAACGAGCAGGAGGCTAAGGACGCCGGACTCAATTCTGCTCAGATCAGGGGGCTCAAGAAGGCCGGACAGATAGAATGCAGTACATGCGCAAACCGTATGTATCAGGACGGTTCGGACGAAAACGTCTCGTTCAAATCAGCAGCACATCTTTCACCTACGGCAGCAGGAGAGGCTGTGCGCGCACATGAAGGGGAACATGTATCAAATGCATACAAAAAAGCCGCAATGAACAATGGAAAAGTCCTGAGCACAGGAGTTGCCATCCATATGGCAGTATGTCCCGAGTGCGGCAGAAGCTATGTATCGGGCGGAACAACCTACACCTCGATAAAATACAACGAGGACAACCCGTATGGAGCAAACGCCAAGACCATGGACGCAGCGAGTGGGCTCATAGGACAAAAAATAGACAGTAGGGTCTGATCCGGGCCGGAACGGTATTAAAAATACGCTTGCTAAACAGGAAATATTATAGTAAAATAGAATCCGGGTTCATGAAGGACCCGGATTACATATATTATAAGGAGGATATGATGAAGAATTTTCTAAAAGTCACATTAGGATGCGCTATCCTTTCATTAGTGGTAGCACTTGTTTCTTACAGTCCCGCATCTGCTGAGGCAAAAGCAATTGATGTATATGAAGACACCTTTGAAGTAGATCTTGACGGAAACGGTAAGGCAGAAAAGGTTTCTACAAGAATAGAATACACAGTAGATGAATGGTTATACAGCGTTGAAGTTTCAATAAACGGAAAGAAGGTAATCACGGAAACCCTGCCGGATAATGAATGGATCGATCAGGCTGAAGTATATGTCATTGATATCAATTCGAAAGACAAGTATAATGAATTGATAGTTGAATATGCTGGCGAGTCTTCATGTCTACAGAGAGCATACCGCTATACAAAGAAGAAACTTAAGCTCCTGTTTGATACCGATTGGATGGGATACCTTGAAGGCGTGATACCTGATCAGGAAGAAGGCAAAAACGTATTGATGTATGAACAGGTTATTACTCCCATAGGTAACAATTTCTATGTAACCACCAATAATAAGATAAAGAAGCAGAAGCTTAAAGAAATCAAACCCAAGAACGGTATCTATACTTTGATCGACGAATCATGGAGCGGTCGTAATTATGACTACACACTTGCCAAAGATGCCGATTTATATACTAAGCCCGATGGAAAGAAGGTAAAGAAGACATTAAAGGAAGGAACCAAGTTTTATGTGACCGGATTAAAGCTGGGTAAAGGTGAGTTCGCATATGCCAATATCAGCCTGACGGCCGATGACAGCAGTATAGGATGGATCGATCTGACACAGCACTCATTTGAGGATCCGTTGGTAACAAATACCTCGTTTGCCGGATAATTTTAAAATTTTTTAGAATAAATCCCCGATATCTTGTCGGGGATTTATTTCATAAGGTAAGCGAATGACTATCACAGAAGCTTGTTTTCAAAATGTGGTTAACCCCTTAATAATTTTTGCTTGCCAAGATACAGGTTATAGTGTTATAATGTAAAAAACGAGATGCGGAGCATCATTTTGTTACCGAGGAAATGCCGGAGGCGTTTTCGAGGTGATATTGACCCAAACAGAAGATTAGGAGGAAAGAAATGATCGAGAAAGATGCTGGAACAGCTTGCTGTGAGCTGGATTTAACCGAGGTAACATTATTGCCTGTTGAAATCGCGGCTTCCGTAAAGAAATGTGCAGGAAGAGGTGCAGAGAACATATGGTACTGCATGAAGGACGAAAAGGATATTGTACTCGTTAATGCGGGCGGCAAGTCATTTGAGTGGCCCGAAGGCTGTGATTATCTCTGGTCGGGAGTACGCCCCATGCTGAAGTTTTCAGGTAATGGCAACGGAAAGCTTGATATTGGCGGCAGGTTCCGTATAGCAGGACATACATTTACAATAATCTCTCAGGGGATGGCACTGTGCGATGAGCTTATTTTCCATAAGGCACTTACCCTTACAGAGGTTAAGGCAGCTACACTGCCCGCTGATTCATCCGATGTAACTCCCGAGGAGAAGGAAAAGTTCGATATGATCAGGAATAACCCTCAGGAAAATCCTTGCACGACAGAGGGTATAGAAAATATACTTTCACAGTGGATCGAAAAGAACAACCTTAAAATTTCGGGTACTGATTGCAGGAACACCGTCGAGATAGTCGACAACGCAGATTAACAGAAGCATAGAGATATTAAAAGCCCGTTTCCTAAGTAAAAGGAGCGGGCTTATTTTTTTTAATTATCCTTTTTTGATTTTTTCTTTTTTTCGGCTTTGTAGAAGCAGACGCCCTTCTTTCCACCGGCTTTAATCTTATAGAGACAATCATCTGCACGCTTGAACAGGGTTTCGGCTGTTATACCCCTTTCACCGAATGCCACGCCTACGCTTATAGAGATTGTAGGCTCATTACCATTTTTTACACCAAGATCCTGATTTATGAGATGGATTTTCTTTTCAAGAAGCTTTGCAAGAGACGGATCGCTGTGAACCATGATGACCGCCATCTCATCACCGCCGATCCTGCAGATATAATCCTGTGCTCTGAAGCTGCCGAAGATGGCTTTTGCGGCTCTTATCAGTATCTTGTCACCCATATCATGCCCGTAGGTATCATTTATCATCTTGAACCTGTCAAGGTCGAAGAGTATGAGAGCAGATGTTTCCAGATCTACATTTGACAGGATAAAATCATATCCACGCCTGTTATACAGACCTGTAAGGGGATCGTGCGTTGCCTCAAAGGTCAGCTTTTCCTTGTTCTGTTCATTGGTATGATGCATAAGATTATAGGTCTTTGCAAGGAAACGGATCTCATAGGCACCCTCTATAGGGATGTCCTGTTCGTCCCTTATCAGGGCAACGGAACGGTTAAGTGGTACTATCACAAGCCTTGAGGTCAGGATTACCATGCCAAGGAATACCGCTATCAGAAGAGCGGTAAGCAGATGCTCGATGAAGACCTGTCTGTTAAGCTTATCATCGAATATGGCCTGCTCTTCGCGCATCTCTGCGTCGAGTTCCTCAATGCAGTTGTTCGTGTGGGAGTAGATTATCTCTTTGCGGTTGCTGTATTCATCCTGGAACATCAGAGATATTGCCATATCCTTCATCTTTTCGGAAGATAGCTCTGTGTCCGATGCTATCAGCTTCACATTCTGTATCTCCACGGGAAACTCAGAAATATCATACCCATACGCCAGAACAGTCATCCTGGCCGCGTAATATTCCTTGTCCATAAGGCTTACAGACTCCTGCATTGCGGCATACAGATCCCTGAAGGCCGGAGTGTTCCCATGAGTATTTTCAAGCTCTTCGATAGCCTTATCACGTCTCTTGGCTACCTTGGCTTCGTAAAAATAATTATCAAGATACTTTCTGTCACCGGTCACGACAAAGCTGTTCATTTGTTCAGTAAGATAATCGGATGCCTTTAAAAGATCTGCTGAACTCAACTGCCATTTTATAAGCTTTTCCGTTGAATCATGCATCTCGGAATAAGTACTGCTGGTGATGTTCATGGCAATGATCAGACCTAACGAGATGATTATCGCCGTGATAAGCATTATTATATTAACTTTTCGAAGAGAAATTCCATGACGTTTCATTTGCTGATGCTTCCTTAGATTTATTGACAATATATTATACCAAATATTTAGGGAATAGTCAAAAGAATATTAAAAAGAGTTAGTTAACAATTGACTTTTGGTGATGGAAAAACTATAATAGAAGGATATAGATGGGAGAAGAAATGAAGAATAAGAAACTGTTAGGTAATGGTCTGCTCCTTCTTACGGCAATGATATGGGGAACGGCATTCGTTTTCCAGAGGGTCGGAACGGAAAACATAGGCCCGATAACGTTTACGGCGGCAAGGATGACGCTGGCGGCGGTTGTAATAGGAGCGGTGGCTATACTTACGCAAAGGAAAGAAATGGCTTCCGAAAAGGCGACGGAAGCAGGAAAGAATCGCAGCAGGAATACCGTAATAGGAGGTATATGCTGCGGTACATTCCTTACGATAGCAACGATCCTTCAACAGAAAGGACTGGTTTATACAACTGCAGGTAAAGCAGGGTTCATTACCGCCATGTACATACTGATGGTACCGGTCATAAGCTTCGTTTTCTTAAAGAAAAGATATACGTGGACGGTCTGGCTTGCGGTAGTCCTTGGAGTAACGGGAATGTATTTCCTGTGCATTAACGAGGGATTCAGCCTTGCATACGGAGACACATTTGTTGCTGTATCCGCGCTGTTTTTCAGCCTTCATATACTGTGCTGTGACCATTTTGTACAGCTCGGGAATCCTTTGAGTATTTCCGCAATACAATTCGCAGCATCTGCGGTCATATCCTTCGTAGCGGCTTTTATCATGGAGGAGCCGGGAATAGACCAGCTTGTATCGGCAATGGTACCGATAGTTTACTGCGGTATAGTTTCCGGCGGGATAGGGTATACATTTCAGATGGTGGCTCAGAAATATACGGATCCCGCGATTGCGTCGATACTCATGAGCATGGAATCGGTATTTGCGCTTATCGCAGGTGTGATACTCCTGGATGAGAAGATGTCTGCTAGGGAATTGTCGGGATGCGTCATAATGTTCGCGGCCATAATCCTGGTGCAGATACCTTCATTTAAACGTAAGAAATAGGATCCTTCGCTGACGCTCAGGATGACAGAAAGCCTTCCCTTAAGAGGGGAAGGTGGCCGAATGAAGTGAGATCGGATGGGGTGTACACGATCAAGCCGATCGGGATAGTGTCATTGGGTTACAAATTTATAGATAAGGTAAGATTTTTGAAATGAAATTGTTAACGGTTATAGATGCTGAATTCAAGCATATTAGGAAGATACCGGCATGGCATTTTGCATTGTCGGTGGTTGGGGCAGCCCTTGTGACTTTTATCACAGTGATGAGGATATCATGGGATACAAAAGTACTTTCGGTTATAAACTGGATGATCATATTTTTTGTGCCGCTTTTAGCCTTGTTCCTGTTTTATGCCTCCGTAAGGGTAAACGGAAGCTCGGTCTTAAGGTTTACGAAACTGATATTTTATATATGTACGCCGTTTATACTGATGTTTTTGACGGGTGTGTTCTTCGGCCCCAACCGGGCGACGATGTATGCCGAAAACTTTTTCGGCCGCTTTTTGCCCTTGTGGATAATGATATGGTGGCTTGGAACGCTTTTGCTGGTCATCATCATGAGGCTTTTTGTATCTGCCGTTGAGAACGGATATGAAAAGGGCAGTTTCATGGCGCGAGTATGTTATGCACTTGCAGCTATGTATACGCCTCAGAAAACGATAGACAGGCAGAAGAGAGAGGAAAAAGGAAAGTGGATCGTACCTTCGGCATGCATGCTGATGGTAGCGCTCGCCGTTTTTACCTGTACCGTGACGCTTTTCCTGTATGCTGTTTATTCGAATATGAGGTTTGAAGCAATACTGTTCACGATAACCTTTGCTTCGGGGGGACTCGCTTTTGAAGATTTCATGGCAGGCTTTACACTTGTCATACTCTTTATCATCATAGCGGGATATCTCGGATATCACCTGTTCAAATGCTTTTTGTTTGACAGGATCGTTGTAGCCGATACCAATGAAGAAGGACAGTACACACTTGTGCTCGACCGCAGGAAAAGGGCTATACATATCGTATTATCGGCGGTGTTCCTGCTCGTAAGCATGGCGTGGTTTACACATCAGACCGAATTCCTTCATTACATAAGCGTAAAGAGCAGCGATTCGGTCATATATGACAGTCATTATGTAAGTCCGGATGAGACCGTTATCACTTTCCCGGAGAAAAAGAGAAATCTTATCTATATCTTCCTTGAATCAATGGAAAATACCTATGCTTCCAAGGAAGAAGGCGGTTCGCAGGAAAGAAATTACATTTCGGGGCTTACAGAGCTCATCAAGGAAAACAGCAGCGTAAACTTTTCAAATACCGAGAAGATCGGAGGAGCATCCGTTTTTGTACCTGCAATATCACATACGATGGGATCTACGGTCGCACAGACCTCCGGTATAGCAATGAACACAACGATATTTGAGAGCGATACCAAGGAATTCCCGCCGGTGAGAAGGCTTGAGGATGTCCTTCACGACAACGGTTACAACCAGCTCTACATAGAGGGCTCAAAGGGCGAGTTTTCACTGTACGACAAATATGTCGGGAGATATGATGACAGTAAGGTATATGACAGGATATCGCTGGTTGAGCAGGGCTATGCAAAAGAGAATGCCGATTACATGTGGAAATGGGGAATAGAGGACCAGAAGCTCATAGAGATAACAAAAGAGCTTATTACCGATATGTCCAAGAAGGATAAGCCGTTCTTTGTTACCATGTACACGATGGATACACATACCTTTGAAACAGGCCACCGCTGCAAGAACTGTGACGAAAACATCATAAACGATTATCTTGCGGCTGTTGAATGCTCGTCGAGATCGGTCTGTGAGCTTGTGGAGTGGATAAAGCAGCAGCCGTTTTACGAGAACACGACCATCGTGCTTGTCGGAGACCATCTTGGGAACAAGAAAACGGCAATGGTCGACATAGATGATAAGTATGTAAGGACTACTTACAACTGCATCATAAATCCGGTAAACACTCCTATAAACTCAAAGAACCGTGTCTTCTCATCTCTTGACATGCTGCCTACAACGCTTTCGGCCATAGGGGTGGAGATAAAGGGTGACAGGCTGGGACTCGGTACGGATCTGTTTTCGAGCACTCCGACACTCTGTGAGGAGCTCGGAGTTGAGAAATACCAGCAGGAGCTGGAGAGAAACAATGATTATTAAACGAATATGTTCATGTGATACTTTTTTACGGCGGGAAGGAAGAGGAAGATATCCTTAAGGAACGCCCTGAGAAATGGCTTGGTCATGAAGAAAGAAGGAAGAAGCTTGAAGTGCTGTGCAATGAGGTTTCTTCCTCTTTTAAAAACAGGGGAAAAAACGTAAGGATCCTACCCTCATGCATAGACATAAGCAGGCTTAGGCTCCCGGACGGGTCTGAGGACT
>JAEEVO010000075.1 GCA_016290905.1 Lachnospiraceae bacterium
ATATAACGATGAATGTAATATCATAGTAAGTCCACCGGGAGACAGTCCCGGATTAATATATCTAATTAATAGGAGGGCCTAGATATGGCTAAAAAAGAAGCTCAGAGAGCAATCGAACGTGGTAACATGAAAGTATTTGGAAAAGTAAGCTTCTACGGAAAAGTAGATACTTACGACAAAAAGGGCAAGGAATACGCCTTAACGCTTGAGGACTGGGAGATAAAGGACTTTGACGAGGATATCGTTAATGGCTGGTATACCGACGATAAGGGTAAAGTCAATCTCCCGAAGCAGGCCGACGAGCTTGTAGACTTTTATAACGGCAAGGGAGAGAAGCCCGAGAAGCTTTATTTCAGAAGTCAGTATCCGATCGATAACGTAAACATACTTGAGGACGGAGAAGTGAAGAACGTCGAGCTTGATTACGCTCCGGACTTTAACGAGGTCCGTATCTGTATGAGCTTTTACCGTTCTTATATCGGATCCGTAGCTGTGGGAGAGCTTCCGCCGGAATATAAAAGAGTCGCTTTTGATGCTTCGGAGTTTGAGGGATTATAAAAAGAGCCTAGACGCCAGACGCTCAACCCGTGAAGCGTTCGAGCAATTATATAATATGGAGTGCTGGGAGCCGGCGGAGCTTCCACGCTCCATTATTTATATCATAGAAGAAGCAACCGGAGAAAAAAAGGAGGTTATCGGATACAATGCAAATATCATTCAAGCGCCGTAATTGTGAGATGATAAGAGTCCAGGATCCCACGCCGCACGATATCGGAGTATATTTACATATGGCGGCGGCCGCAAACAATGCCGGGGATCTGGAGATCATACAAATTATCAATAATGTAAAGGATCCCGTTAAGGAGGTAAAAATATATGACTGATAGAGAGATAGAGGAAGTTTTTAAACAGATACCGGACGACTGGATCGTGGACTGTGACGGCTTGCTGTTTGGTTTTAAGTCAAAGGATAGCGCCGAGGCTTTTATCGGGATCCTAAAAGAGACTATACTAACAAATAGAAATAAACCGTATTCAAATTCGTTGTCTGTTGTACTTTTAGGGAGGAAGAGAAGAAAATGGCATACATAAAGAAATCCGAACGATTAAAGAGTAGAGCCAGCGCCCAGCTTATGGAAGCCAGAGAAGCCGATCTCCAGCATATGACCGAGAAGCAATTAAAGTCATACATAGCCAACGAGGGCAAAAGACTTAATCAGCAAATAGTCGAGATTGAAAAGCGAGGGCTCGAGCGTGAGAGCTTCGCATATGAGAAGCTGACAAGCAAGCCGCAATATAGGGATTACCTGGGAACGACTAAAAGCGGCCATTTAAAGGTAAACCTATCAACTAGAGGAATGAGCCGACCGGAGATGCAAAGAGTTGCTAATCTTATCCAGAAGTTTGCCAACGCTCAGACAATGACGGCCTCCGGTATTGAGCAATATTACGAGAACGTCTTTAACGGCTTAAGAGAGAGCTATCCGGGTATGAGTAAATTATCAGACAGCCAGCTATCGGATATATTAAAAACTGAGGGTTTTCTCCATGCTAAGGGAGTCGTCGGATCTGATACAGTAATGAAGCTCATACAACAAGCAGCTCCCCCCGAGCAAATGATAGAATTTTTACAAGCTACCGGAACGCTGGACACCCACGACGCCGCCATTAATAAATATAATGAGATAATGGGAACGTCCGCCGGGTGGCAACCCGTCCCGCTCGATTTTAATGTTTTCCCGGATAATGATAATGAGTAAAGCAATATGAAGATCAAGTTAAATTGTGAAAAAGAGCGATATATCGAGACCGTAAATCATTTTACTTTACGCTCCGTAAACAAGATAAGAAAAGGAAAGAAAAAGGATCCTGTCTATTATCTTAAACAGCCGGCTTTTTTCGATACGGAAACATCATGGAACCATGAAAACGAGAACCCGCTCGCCTGGGTGTATCAATGGTGTATGGAGTTTAACGGGGAGTATTGTATAGGGCGTTACGTCTTCGATATGATAAAGGAGCTCAGAAAGATATATGACTATTACGAGCTAAACGAGAAAAAGAGGCTTGTTTTATATTGTCACAATCTTTCTTATGATCATCAGTATATTTACAAACAGCTCTCTAAGGAGTTTGGTAAGCCGGAGATCCTGGCTATAAAATCACATAAGATACTTATAGCCAGATATGGCGGCCTAGAGTTTAGATGTACTTATCTTTTAAGCAATATGTCCCTTGACCAGTGGGGAGCAAAATTACAAGCCCCGGTCCGCAAAATGACGGCGGCCATTGACTACGATCTGATCCGATACCCGGACGAGGATCTCGAGCTCATTGACTGGTTATATATGGTCAACGACGTGGCCGCCCTAAAATGTAACACATATTTAGAAATGCTTAACGAGGGGGATACCGTTGCAAATGTTCCCTTTACATCTACCGGATACGTGCGCCGAGACTGTCGCAACGCTTCCAGGAAAGAAGACGGATATCGGAAATGGTTTAATAATACCCGACTCGCTCCGGATATATTCAAGGCCCTGTTTTTTTGTTATGCCGGTGGCTTAACTCACGGAAATAGATATCTGGCGGGCAAGACTATCGAAGACGATAAGCACGGAGACTTTAAGAGCTTCTTTCCGGCTATCAATGTTTTGAGGCCGTTGCCTATGGGTCCGTTTAAATTCATTTATTCATTTATGACGGACTTTGAGCTCTTCCCCACGGAAAGACTTAACAAGTATCTAAAAGAAAAGTGTTGCGTGATGCTGGTCCGCTTTAACAATTTATATCTGGATCCTAAAGTGACTTGTCCCTGTCTTAGTAAAAATAAGGTCTTTAACTATCCGGAGGTCCGCTTTACTATCAACGACGCCGGCACATACGGAACGGATAACGGTAGAGTGATAAACGCAATAAGCAACAATGTCCTTATATATTGTACTGAGCTTGATCTTTATTGGATAACAAACCAGTATAGAACGGACGGCTTCCAGCTCATAGAGCTTTACGCCGCCGATAAGGGTTACGAGCGTGAGTGTATAGTCAACACTACAAATGATTATTTTAAAGGAAAAGAACAGCTCCCCAAAGATAGCACATTTTACATGAAGCAAAAAAACAAACTAAACTCTGTTTATGGTATGCAAGCAACAAACCCCATACGTCCGGACGTCGAGATAGATATAGAGACGGGCGTCTGGACAGAAAAAAGAGATATGAGAGAATGCTCTATCGAGGAGGGTCTTGATAAGTTTTATAAATCTTATAACTCATTTACGAATTACGCTCATGGCGTATATATCACAAGTTGGAGTAGATACCTACTTCTTACTGTGATCCGTGACTGTATCGGGTACGAAAACTTTATCTATGCGGATACAGACAGCGCTTTTTATATCAACAAGCCGGGGATCCGGGAGCGCATCGATAAGTTTAATGACGACATTATAGCCCTTAATAAAAAACGGGGTCTAGGTGTTGAAAATCGAAAAGGTAAAATGTCATATTATGGGGTGTTTGAAATGGAGGAAGACCCTAAGAGCTTCCGATTTTTACATGCGAAGTGTTACGCATACACGGACTACGACGACAAGCTCCATTGTACTATTGCGGGAGTTACTTCCGACAACAAAAAACTAAAAACCGATCCGGACTATAAAACCAGGGAGGACGAGCTCGGAAGCATCGACAAATTAGAGGACGGCTTTACATTTGAGGAGTGCGGCGGGACGACATCATTATACATTGACAATGAGATAGAGTATATTGATATAGGAAAACATGTTGTTGAGGTCGCCGGGGCCTGTATTATCAGACAGACGAGTAAACAGATAGGCGGGACCGTCGACGGGTTTAATATTTACGAGGTGGAATGATGAGAGTTGATATGTATTATGATATGAAGATCTTAAACGAAAAATAAAAAAATCTAAGAATACCACTAATAGACTTAGATTATATGCTTGTCAATTAACTACTAAAGAGTGCGATCTTATCAATAGTATATTTGATGAGTTTATAGAGACTGTCGGCAAGGTATGGGAGGAAATGAATAAAGAGGGTTAAAATATGGAATTCTTTATATTACTATGTATAGAATTATCTATCATGTTTTTGGGTCTTGTTGCCCTGGGAAGCTTTTGCTTCCTGCTTGTCACATTATTTAATTATAGGAGGTTAAACGATGAGGACGAAGTGGATAAAGATAAGTGAATGTTTAGAGTGTACTTATGGTATTTGCTCTGAATGTCCATATGAGGAGAATGAGGAAGATGAAGAGACAGAAGATCAAGTATATTAATAACGATCCGACACTTGGGATTGATTACGATTGGAAGCTTATTAAAAAGGAGTTTAACAAGCTCGGGATCCCGGAGGGAGTCTTTAACCCTTACGCATATCATGACGTGCGAGGCGGTAAATATATTATGGACTTGTCGGAGCGTAATATCGGAAAGACTACCAACTGGATATTAATAGCTATGATCATGCACGAGCTTTACGGAACTGAAGCCGTTTATATGCGTGAGATAATAGACATGATCATGCCGAAAAATGACGGGGAGCTGTTCAAGACTATCTTACAATGCCACTATATTGAGAAGATAACGGACGGCCAATATAATAACGTGATATGTAAGTCGAGACGCTTTTATTATACAAACACGGAGACAAACGTGACAGCTGTTGATCCTTTTCTTTTAAAGTGGTCGCTTGATGAAAACGCAATTAAAAAGAGCTCTGTCCAGCTTCCGGACTCCGACATAATAATCTTTGACGAGATGATCAGCCGATACAATTATCTCGATGAGTTTGTAACATTTATGGACTCGATAATATCTATCATAAGAGGTCGAGCTTGTCCGCTTATCGTATTACTCGCTAACACAATAGATCTTCATTCTCAGTGGTTTAAAGAGTTTGAGATCTATGAGGACGTCCAGCATTTACAACCGGGACAACATAAAGTGATAACAAGCTCTGAGGGTACCATTGTAGATATCGCTCTGGCGGGTCTTGAGGGTGGAGAGCTGTCTGTAAAGAGAAAAGAACAGAATAAAAGATTTTTTGGATTTAAAAATCCGAAGCTCAACTCTATAAAGGGCGGCTCCTGGGCTTATAATGTTTATCAACACCCATACAGAGAAAAGGATACAGAGAGTTTACTGTCAAATCGTTATATAGAGCACAACGGCAACCTCTTAAACCTTGAGATAATGTATAATGACAAACACGGTATTTATGTAGTTGTCCATAAAGCAAACACGTTATATGATGACTCTGTTATCTATACACTGGACAAGCAGCTTAAAGACTCCAGATATAAATATAAGTGGGGTGTGATGCTTCCGGATACTAAGCTGTGGAAGCTTTACCAGCGGGGACTATGGACTTACGTCTCCAATACTGAGGGCTCTTTAATAGATGATTATATGAGAAATTTAAAAATGCTATAAAAAAGAAATTCCCCGGGGTGCCTGTGTGTCCCGGGGTTTTTCTATACATATAGTGTTACAATATGAAGTTTGAAGAGCTAAGCCAGAAGCTCAAGACAAGTATATACCGCTCTTTAGTATTGTGTCAATGGCGGCCTTTTCGTTCTCGGTCGCTCTGGGGATATTGATATATGCTTCTCTTACTCTTGTGAAGCCGTGAGCTTCTCTTAGTACTATGAGCTTTGAAGCGGGCGCTCCGTAATGATACTCGGCTCCCAGGGGATCGGCGGGCTTATTTCTCTGGACGATAAGATAAGGAGTCTTATATATCGTCAGAGCTCCGGCGTTAGCGTTAAAGCCGTTACACTTTGAAACACCACCGTGCCAGCCCTCAATACCTCCGATAATACCACCGGCAACCGCTCCAATTCCTCCACCGATCAATGGCTGACCGGCAAGCGTTCCCGCTTTTGCTCCGAGTGAGAAGCCGTTAGCCGCTCCGGAGATAACACTCGATAAGAGTCTTGATCTATCGGCCGCCGTGATAGGAAGCTGAACGGCACAATTACCCGTAAACATATAAGCACACTCTGATACATTTTGGTCGTTAATACCTCCCTTGCTCGGGGAAATATTTGCTACACAAGTACCCGTGATAAGGTCAATCCTATACTTGAGCACAAGCTTACAGCCTATAACGTCCCTCGGATCCAGGTCAACAAATCCAATAAAAGGAAGATAACAAGATACTTCTGTCTCTGTGATATCCCTATAATCATCGTAATATGTTGGGACGGTCAAAATACCACAATCGATAGTCACTGTCGGATCTGTTACGACCGGACAAGATACGCTTGTCTGATAGTCTCCCATCATGATCGGGTGTGATGCCGACGTCTTACTTATATCTGACGCATCGACAAATATCTGATGCCAGCTTATAATTCCGTCCGTCGGATTGATAAATGTCTGTTTGAGCGTTTGTATTACATTCTGTTGCCAGAGCTCCCCGCCCAGACTGTCCATATTTGCGTCGCTCGGGTTGTATATGCTCCAGAACTTAGAGCTTCCCGCTGTGGGTGTCATATTGCTAACAGCTTCCGGTACACTGTTAACCGGTACCGTTATAGACGGGATCGTAAGAGGATATCCTCCGACTATCCTAGCCGGGTCCGGTGTGCCCTCCGTCGGGTTATTGTTTCCTGTTCCAACCGGCAAATATATCTTTTGTTTTGGCGTGTCGGGCTCCCTGGGGTCAACTGTTACCTCCGTGTCCCTGTCGTCCCACCAATCCGGGCGCTCCGTCGGTAAGATATTAATAATATCGTCGGGAGTCATTCCGGGCGTTAAATGGATATAATCGGGATCATATGATATATATTCTTTTTCTCCGGGGATCCAGGTACAGTTAGCAAAAATATAATACTGATCGTTAAGAGCGATCTTTTCCTGTTCCGTCAATGACTCAAAATAAGCGAAGAAGTCGGCAAAGCTATATATAAATATAACATTTGTGGGAAGACTTCCCGCTGTTGCATAACTTACCCACTGGCCATTATTATATCCCTTACACTTAGCCAGCACTCTATCCGGATTATCATATATTGTAACAATAGCATAACCGTATGCAGGATAATTTGCTGAGATAGTATACTCTTCATTTTCAAAATATGAGCCTGTCAACATGAGAAAATACTGGCTAAAAGCCTGTATTTGACTTATCCATATGTTCGGATAATTTCCATGAAGCTCGTGTACTTCCTCCGCTATCTCTTGCCATATCGGTGTGCCTGTTATGGGATTTGTAAAACCCTCCTCCAGCTCGGAAGCGCTCGGGAGCTGCCTCATACCCTGGATAAGTGCCGCGATCATCATCGGACGCATAAAAGACCCGAGCCAACTCTCGTTTGCCGCTATTCTGTTACCGTCGGCGTCTGTCGGCATTTTAAACTGTATCTTATCCCCGGCAACCGCTTGCATCATAGCCGCTTTTGTCTCAGGATCATCGTTAAAAATGTCCTCCGGCGTAAACATACCCATTTCAGCACATACCGATAATATGGCCGCCAGATTGTCCACGCTGTCAACGGTTTTAAATTTGTTCTGGTCGACGGTATCGCATTTTAAAAATTGCATCATTGTATAAGCGCCGTCCGCAAACATATCCCCGAGCCATTGAGCGTAATCGTCTATACCCTCAACGGGCGGCTCGGCCATATAAGCATCTCCGGCCGCGAGTGTAAGATATCTGTCCCACATTTCATCAATGACACTATCCGGAACGGTCGCAAGATCAAGATTAACGCCCGCCGTTTTTAGAATAGCTTTTGCGTAATCGTTTCTATTGACGTTTACCTGGATAGAGCCCTTGTATCTGGTTGATGTTGTTGCGTCTCCCGTCGGTACAAAATCGATAATAACATTGGAGCTCG
This sequence comes from Lachnospiraceae bacterium, assembly GCA_016290905.1. Taxonomy (GTDB): domain Bacteria; phylum Bacillota; class Clostridia; order Lachnospirales; family Lachnospiraceae; genus RUG11977. The sequence goes on from JAEEVO010000075.1 coordinate 7,871, forward strand.
TGCTCTGACTGTTCTTTTGTGCGCTCATTTGTACTTTATAAATGCGCTCGGTATAGCCCTCGTCTGTGAGTTGACTGTCGCTCTGTGTATATTGCCAGCCGATAATCTCCCCGTTAGCGTTTACTATCGGCTCGATGCCGTTAGCCTTGCAAAGATCGAGATAATTATCTTCCGTGACGCCGTTTATTGTGATTGTAGGCGTATCAATGTCAACGCCCTTAGTTATCTGTCCATATGTGTATGTCTGTGGCATTAATAATTACCTCCTCCCGCTGTTATTAGTATGTTCTGAGGACTTCCGGCGAAGCCCTTGCTCCATGTGTACCTTTGCATGAAGTTGTCAACCCTGGAAACATAGCCGCCGTTATTTACATACTTGTTACAATTTGCCGGGTCTTCCTGTCTGTCGATTATTGCCGGGATTGATAAAATCTCATCTTTAAAGCTCATAAGGACGTCAACCGTTCCGCTTAACAAATACATACCGTTATTTGTAAGACTGATTGATGCGGTATAGTATCTTTCCAGCTCCGGGATATAACAATAATTGACTTTATTAAGAACAGACTCCGGAACGTCTGATAGCACAAGCTCCGGCGCTGAGATATCTATCTCCCCATAAGGTTGAGTGCTCTCCGTTGCCAGGATATCCAAACGCTTAACTAAGACGTTCGGATCTGACCAATTACGATATAGAACTATTTCCATATTTAATCCTCCTCAAAATAAGGCTCCGTTATCATGTCGATTATATCCGTCATGAGGATATCCAGAAATTTAAAATCTGAGACAGCTCTCTCTTTTTCTATAAGCTCCTGGGAAGACGTAACGCCGATATTACCGGTTCGGGTCGTTGTGATAGTATCTTTATAAGCGTCCTCGTCGTGCTCGTCTGTGTGAGCTCCCTTTTTATGGGTGTCTTCGTGCTGGTCTGTTGTATAATCGTCTTGATGCTGTCCGACTTCCCGCTCCTGTTTGGATAAATTCCTAAAGTTTGCACTATCATATGGAGTCGTCTTATTTGTTACATCATCATTAAGAAGTCCGTACACCGTGTTGCCGGTAGTCTCTCCGTATGTGTCCGTGTCTTCTCTTTCAGCAAATGTGTCATCTGTATGACGTTTTGCAATATCGTGCTCTTCGACTATCTCGGCGTCAACATTCCAGAGCGGATTGTATTCAAGATCAAGAGTGTTATAGAGCTTCGCCCACTTCGAGCCATATACCAGGAAAGCAACCCCGACTGTGGCCTCGATCTCTTCCACGTCTTCACTTATGACTTTTAGATCCTTGTACTTTACGCCCATATAGTAGGCGTCAATATCGCCCGGCGCTGTCTGATAGTCAGCCAGATAGTCCTCACTCCTGGTCGACGGGATCAGAGTCTTGTTCGCTGTCTGGAGCTGTTTCAACATCTTCTGTAGTGTCATCGTTTGCAACCTCCTCATTATTTAATACAATATCATTCTTCAAATGATCCCACGCTTTAGAGTAGTCTACTTTTATGTCCGTTTTAAAAAGCTTGTTAGCTTCTTCTATGAAAGCCTGGCGCTCTTTAAGCATAACCTCCGGATAAATACGGCTGTATGTTGTATATCCCTCAAGCTCGGCCGCTGTGACCTGGGCCATTTTGGAAGCACTCGACAATGGGTTCCCGTAAAAGGTCATAAATCTTCTAAGCTGGTCGTCGTAGAACTTGCTCATATACTGGAGCTTGTCCGTATGCTCCGGCTCGGTTAAGTGCATCATTGTAACCGGATCGGCTCCACCGTCTAAAAGATCCGACTTGATACCGTCGTAGCTTATAGCATTTATGTTTCCGCTGTCTATGCTTCCCAGGGCGTCATTGATAGCGTTTTTTGTCTTGCTGTCTTTTGCGAGCGGTATAGGGAAAAGACGGGCTTTTTTAAGTAATGCTTTTAGAGAGACGTCCGTCTCGTTAAATGTTTCCGCATAATTCCATATCATGAGCTCGGGGAGTCTTAACTCATTGTTAAAACATAAGACCGCATTTTTTCCAAGCTCAAGATCGTAGCTCTCCCCGTTTAATGTTGTGAGTGTGATAGGTCCCTCGGGGATCCCGTTCTCGTCCTTGTCAGTATATGAGAAGAAGCCGACGTGTATCTTACCGTCTTCCGTCTGGCCTAGTACCGCATAGCCGTAAGAGATGAGCAAGCGCTCAAGAAATTCTTTTCTGAACGGTAGACCCTCATAATCAAACATAGCCATAACAAGCTGGTAACACGTCCAGAAGTTTTTATACTGGTTTAACGTCTTTATTAATTCTGTCCCTTTTTTAGACTTCGGGTTAAAGTCAAAGATATCGAAGCCGAAAAACGGGAACGGAGCTATATCAAACATATTTTATCCTCCTTATATAACAAAAGGCGGGATAATCCTCCCGCCTCCTGTTTTAGCACTATTGTATTAGTCAGCTATGAAAGCAACGATACTATAAGATGAGTCAATGATATGATCAAAGAGCTCATGATAATATGTGTTCCAGAAGTCAGCGCTTGCCGTGTAGTTGCTTGTTACCTTTGAACGTCTCAAGCAGATACCGATAGCGGACTTGTCAAACATAAGACCAAGGACGCCGCTCTTTTCGTACTTTGTTGACTGTCCTATCTTTGCCGCTTCGTTAGCCTTAACATATACGCTTGAGAGTGTAGCATCATCAAACTCGTATACTGTATCGGGATCTGTTGCCGTGTCAATATGCATTACACCCTGCCAGCTTGTGATAGTATCCATAGCGCCTACGCCAATCTCTTCGGGGTTGAAAGTATTCGCTTTAACGTAGAACTTGCTATTTGTTACGAAACTATCAAGCATAACAAGTGTCGGGTCCTCGTCGCACCAAGTAGGCATTGTCTTATCATTGAAAGCGGTTGAGATCTCCATAAGGTAGTCTCTTGTCTGTTTGATGCGCTTAAGAGTGTATGCGATAAAGTTAGGATCATACTTAACTTCGTCGTAAATAGGGTTTCTATATGTTTCCGGGTTTGTTCCAAGTGGTATCTGTTCAACTATGCCCTCAGCTACTGCGTCGGTGATAAGATGAACCGCTGAATTGTTCTTAACGTCTGAGATAGCGATAGCACACTGGAGCAGCATCTTTTCAACTACTGAAAGAGCCAAGTTAATAGTAGAGCGGATCTTTGCTTCTTTTGCGCTTATATACTTGTTAAGCTTGTCCCAAGAATTGAAAGCTTCTGTAAGGACTTCGCGCTCTGTTGACATAGGGACA